>SDNN01000085.1 GCA_004524425.1 Promethearchaeota archaeon | reverse complement strand
TTAATGATAGGTTCTCTTGATTGCCTCCAGATATAGGCTTTTTTAGGAGATGGATCTAATCCTAATGCTAATATATCAGCTAAATTATCAACAGCAGTTCCTTCTGCCTTTTCATAAGGAATCCCATTATCTTCCCAGGATTCTATATCTGCTATACAATAGTAGGCCTTACCTCCCATTTTCTGGAATTCTACTATTTCTAAAGCAGTGGTTAATGTTCCAAGATGAAACGGTCCAGATGGTTTTATTCCGCTCATGACTGCCCAATTCTGTTTTTTTTCAATCGCTTTAAAAATATTTTCTAGGCCTCGATGTCCAAAAATGATCTTTCGCCGAAGAAACCTATTATCAAGAAATTTTTGCCTTACAACTTCGGAAACTTCTTCGATTCCAAATTCTTTTATTAATCTGATATAATCCTCTTCCAAAATGTTGGACGAACTCCAAGGATCTATTTTAAAACCATCAGACATGATAATTTATTTTCTTTGTGTTTTTACAAATTAATAAACTATAAAATTTTTGATAAATAAAAAATCTTGATACCCATGATAAAATTTTCAGAAGAACAGATTGATAATTTTATCGGACTTTTAGACTTTTCAAAAATTGAAGGTCACGTAGTACCCGTCATTGCCCAAGATTATAAAACAAATGAGGTCTTAATGTTAGCTTTTGCTAATGAGGAGGCCATGCGTCAATCATTAAAAACAGGAATTGCATGTTATTTTTCAAGATCTCGCAAAAAATTATGGAAAAAAGGTGAGGAAAGCGGACACATCCAAGAGATTCAACACATTTTTATGGATTGTTATCAAGATACAGTTTTATTGAAGGTCAAACAAAAAGTAGCTGCATGTCACACAGGTTTTTATTCCTGTTTCTATAGAGAATATCTTGACGGAGAATTAATAACTCACGGGGAACCTGTTTTCGATCCTGAAGAAGTTTATAATAAATAAGTTTCCCCGATAATTATACTATTTAACATAATCTGTTGCAAATCGTTATTAATTTTTTGAAAGAATTTCATTGTTATATGCTGTTTTATTAATTACTATCATGGAATCAAAAGAAGAAAACCCTGAAATTAATTGGAAAAAAAAATTATCCAACGAACAATATCACGTGTTGAGAAAAAAAGGAACTGAATCTCCTTTTACAGGAAAATATTGGAATAACCATGAGAAGGGCACCTATAAATGTGCAGGATGTGGTACTCCACTATTTCATTCAGATACAAAATTTGATTCTGGGACGGGATGGCCCAGTTTTTACGAGCCGATAGATGAGGAAAATGTTGAAGTAGAAAAAGATTTCAGTCATGGAATGCGACGAACTGAAGTGTTATGTAATAAATGTAAGGGCCATTTAGGGCATGTTTTTAAGGATGGCCCGAAACCCACGGGATTAAGATATTGCATAAATTCAATCTCCTTGGACTTCGAGAAAAAGGATTAATTTTTAAGTTCCATCATGACTTTTATTTTTTTCCAGAACAAAATACTAGTAAGGATATAAATATAATTGTGTCAAAAAATTTTTAATTAATTTGAAAATGGAAGGAAAATTTATTTCTATTTATGAAAAAAATCACGTTAATAAGCAAGATGAGAGGCTTGGTTTATTTCAGAATCTAAAGAAGGAGTATTTGATCAAAAAAGCACTATATCCAGGGAGCTACGCGCACATAACCCCAGCCTTCGTATTTCCAACAGTGATTTTTAATGACGTGTATAAGAAACTTCTAGAATTTTACGATTCAGATGAAGTATTTAAATATATCAATAAAACCAAGGAATATCCCGGGGAACCATTTTATTCATATATTCATGGAGACTATTATAAAAAGCTCTCCATAGAGGAGGAAAGTTTTGATTTATTGATATCACAGTACGCGGGATTTGTATCCCGTGCCTGCAGGCGCTACTTGAAAGTTAAAGGAATACTAGTTGTAAATAATAGTCATGGTGATGCAAGCATGGCCTCTTTATCACCTTGCTATGAATTCATCGCTGTAATAAACAAACGAGGCAAAAAATATACTCATTCCACCCGAAATTTAGATCAATATTTTATCCCAAAGAAGAAAAATGAAATTACAGAAGCATATCTGGAAAAACATAGGCACGGGGTGGGATACACGAAAACGGCAACAGATTATATCTTCAAGAGAACTTCTTAATTATTAATAAAATTAGGGATTCAATAAAAAAAAATGAGGCAGAATGAATAAGTATAAATGATTTTAAATTTCTACATAAGAGTTATTTTTATATTCCTTTAATACCATGTTTGAATTAGTTCTGGTTACAAACTCTCTTTCGTTTAATTCTCTTATAAATTTATGGACATCTTCGGATTCCTTGAATCGACATATTAGAGCTGCAGATTGCTCACCAGTAGTGTGAAATACGGAACATACTTCAGGTTTCTTACTAATTTCTTGTAAAATTTCAGAAGTATGTTTTCCGTCTATTTGTATTCTAATTAAAAAGGTCAGTTTATATCCCAATTTTGAATTGTCTATCTTGAGCGTATAACCCTTGATAATCCCATTTTTCTTTAACTTAGAAATTCGGTTATGAATTGTCCCGATTGATATGTTTAATTTACCTTGAATTTCTCTATATGATTTGCTGGCATCATCTTGTAATATTTTGATGATTTCCTTATCTATATCATCAAGAACGTCCTTTTTCATGTAATTCAAGACCAGAATATTAATTAATTCAATACATTAAATATGCGTATGTGGTGAAAGGTATTCAAAAGAAAAATCCAATTATTATTTATACTGAAGTTTATTTAAAAATTCCTCTTTTCAATGAAAAAATGTTCAATTTTTTTAAGGTTATTTAAAGATCTGCAAATCATAAAATTAAAAAAATATCGTGTACTTAAAATCCATAATAAAAATAATATGATAATATCTTAAGTGGATTAAAATGTCGTATGGAGTACCTATTATTATTCTAAAAGAAGATACAGAAGATGTTAGAGAGAAGCAGGCACGAGAAAGAAATATTAACGCGATGCTTGCTGTTGCAGAGACTGTAAAGTCAACTCTCGGTCCTAAAGGAATGGCAAAAATGATTGTTGACAGCGTTGGTGATATAACCATCACAAATGATGGTGCTGAGATTCTTAAAAAATTAGATATTGAAAACGTGGCCGCGATCATGATGGTAAATGTTGCTAAGGCAATTGATTCTGAAATTGGCGATGGCACTACAGCTGTGGTTATTTTCTGTAGTACACTATTAAAAAATGCATTGGACTTAATTGAGCAAGATTTACATCCCAAACATATCATAAAAGGATATAAAATTGCTGCAGAAAAAGCTATTGCATTAGTAAGAGAGTTAGCAGTAAGAATATCTAAAGATGATGACGTAATTCTAAGAAATGCAGGAAAAACAGCTATGAATTCAAAGGATGTTGCTCCAATGAGAGATTTCTTTGCGGATTTAGCTTTAAAAGCTATTAAGCATATTGCTGATCAGGACACCTTTGCTAAGGTTGAAGACATCAAAATAGTAAAAGCACAGGGCAAGTCACTCAAGGAATCTGAGTTAATTAACGGAGTATATATTGACAAGGAAAAAGTAGATTCTGGAATGCCTGATGTGTTAAAAGATGTGAAAATTGCTGTTATTAGAAAGAAATTGGATGTCGTTAAGACGGAATTTGATGCTCAAATTAGGATTTCCAAGCCAGAAGATGTACAAAGATTCTTGGATCAAGAACAGCAGATTCTCCTTGATCAATTGCAAGTATTTAAAAATCTGGGAGTAAAAATGATTGTTAATAATAATGACATTTCTGATAAATTTGGCTCATTTTTAGCGAGAGAGGGCATCGCAGCAATAAAAAATGTGGGAGAAAGCGATTATAAGTCAATACTAAAAGCTACTGGCGCAAAATTTGTTGATGATATAAAGTTAATGTCTGAAGAAGATTTAGGGTATGCTGAGTTAGTAAAATTCGAAAAAGTTGGAAAAGATAATTACACCATATTCAATGGATGTAGAAATCCCAAAAGCGTTTCAATTTTACTCAAGGGAGGTATTGAAAACGTGCTCACCACTGCAGAAATCACCTTAAATGACGTCCTTTCTGTTATTGCTAAAATAGTTGATACGCAATTGGTGGTCGCTGGCGGAGGTGCGATTTACATGGAACTTGCAAAAAGATTAAGAGCCCACGCGAAAGAGATAAGCGGGAGGGAACAATTAGCCGTTGAGGCTTTCGCCTTAGCTCTTGAAGAGATTCCAAGGACTTTAATAAGTAATGCTGGCTTGGATGAAATCGAAAAGATCACCGAATTAAGAGCGGCCCACAAGACGGATGAAGATAAGTGGATGGGAATCGATACCATCACTAACACCATTGGAGATAATTTTAAACGAGGTATAGTGGAACCTGCTGAATTAATTACTAGCATCTTGAAATCTGGAAGTGAATTAGCTAATTTAATTTTAAGAGTAGATAGAATTATCAGCGCAAGAAGTGCTGAAAAAGGTGGCTTCAAACCTTAAAATTAGTTTTTATAATTATTCTTTTTCTCTTTTTTAATTTAATCTAATAGTCCAAAAGATCAATGATTTTTTCTTTATTTAGAAAATCTACAATAATTTTTTTTAATTAATTATCACTAAATCTTTAATTTCTTCTAATTTTATTCGATAAAACTAACTACTGGATTTGTTACAATAATTAATTGAATTGAATATGACAAAAATTCAAAAAGGAAAATATTTCTTTGGGTTTGTAAAATTGGAGAACGAGTTCAGATCGTGATTCCTATTAAAGCCCAAAAATTATTTGATATTAATCTTTGAGATTGAATCTTAGTTTTAGGTGATTAGAAGAAAGGAAGTACTCGCAAAAGACTCCTTACTAAAGATTCTAGCCTAAAAGTGGTTTGAATCAAGAGAGATTAATCCAGAAGGCGAGGAAGATTTACTTGGACGCCATAATTACAATTTCAATGGCCATTTGAAACTTAAACTCCAAAGATTTTGATTTAAATCTTACAATTTATTAAATATTCTTAATTTCAATCTTCATGGATAAAAAGATCGTACTTTTCGGTGCGGGAAGTGCTGCATTTGGTCCTCCTACATTAAGTGATATCTTTCAAAGTGAAGTTTTACCGGGATCAACTATCGTTTTAATCGACATTGATGAGAATAAATTAAATTTAGTTCATGAAATCCTAGAAAAAGAAAATGAGATTAGAGGGAATAAATACAATCTTGTTAAGACCATGGATATGAAGGTTGCCATAAAAGATGCGGATTTTGTAATATGTTCAATTGAAAATGGGGATCGATTCAAACTTCGCTGGCAAGATCACAAAATACCTCATAGTCATGGAACTACGGAAATGATGGGCGAAAATGGAGGACCTGGAGGTTTTTTTCATTCGGCACGGCAAATTCCTGAAATTGTAAAGATAGCGCGAGCAGTTCATAAAGAGAATCCACATGCGGTTTTCATTAATTATTCTAATCCCGTATCCCGAATATGCTTGGCAATTAAAAGGGCCGTTCCGGAGTTGAATTGCATCGGGCTTTGCCATCAAATAGGTTTATTTTTGCCCGATCTCCCAAATATTGTGGATGAGAATTTTCAAAAGGAGAAAGAAAAGAATCTAACGCCTAATGAAAGTATAGATTTACATCAAGAATCCTTAAGAAATACGCAAATTACTGTCGGGGGATTAAATCACTTCGCTTTTATTTTGGGGGTAAAAGATCTCAGAACGGGAAATGATTTAATGCCAAAATTTAACGCAGAAGTTATGAAATATTATGAAGATAAATGGGATCGGTTTAAATATGCTGATTTAACTTTTGAAATTTACAAGCGTTTTGGTTGGTTTCCTTACGTAGGAGATAATCACATCTGTGAATATCTACAATTTGGATCAGAGTTTACAAAATTTGAGGATTTGCATGATTGGATTACCCGAATGGAACAGGGTAAAATTGGTACAAATAATAGATATCAGAGAAATTATAAGAGACTTCAGAAAGGGAAGTATCCTAAAAAAGGCATTTTATTCAAAGATGAATCTGGAGAGAGAGGAATTCCAATAATTGAAGGGATAATTGAGGATAAAAATTCATATGAAATTGCAATTAATATACCAAATGATGGAATTATCGAAAATTTACCAAGTGATTTAATTCTTGAGTGTTCTGCTATCATAAATAGAGAAGGAGCACACGGAAAAAAACTTGGAAAGATTCCAAAAAACATCGCCGCACTATTAAGAATCGAAGCATCAATTCAAGATGTTTGTGTAGAGGCAATTCTTAAAGAATCTAAAGAATTGGCAATTGCTTGTATCGCCATGGATGTAAATTGTGGAAGTTTCGAAGTGGCACAGAACATATTCGATGAGATGGTAGAAATCCAAAGAGATTATTTACCAAATTTTAGGTAATTTAATTTGTTATATCCTCTTCCATTTGAGGTTTATGTTTTATGAATGTTCCGTTTCTATATTCTTCAAATGCTTTTCGTATTTCGTCTTGAGTATTCATTACTATAGGTCCGTACCACGCCACTGGTTCATTGAGAGGCTTTCCTGAAACTAAAAGAAATCGTAAATCTCCATCTATAGAAGTAATAACAATTTCGTCTCCATCATCATAAATGACTAATTCTTCAGCATGTTTTAAAGGGTCTCGATTTTCATCAAAAAAGCCTTTTCCATTGTATAAATAAGCAAAAACCGTATAGCCCTCTTTAACAACATGTTCAAATTGTGAATTTGGACTCATGATTACGTCTATATATTCCGGATCTGTCATGATATCGTTCACTGGTCCCTCCACTCCATTTAATTTCCCACATATTATTCTCACTTTTACTCCTTCATTTAATTCTACCGTAGGAATTTGCGTTTTTAATACATCTCTATATCTTGGATCCATCATTTTTTCAGAAGCAGGTAGGTTGGCCCATAATTGGAATCCCATCATCATTCCTTCTGTTTCTTGGGGCATCTCAGAGTGAATTATACCACTACCGGCCGTCATCCATTGTACATCACCAGAATTTATAACTCCTTTATTTCCCAAACTATCACCATGATTAATCTTTCCATTCAGCATGTAAGTTATGGTTTCAATACCTCTATGAGGATGCCAAGGAAACCCGGCGACGTAATCCTCTGGATTTTTTGACCCGAAATGATCTAATAATAGAAAAGGGTCCAATAAAGGTACTTCTTCATTCCCAAAAACTCTTTTTAATCTAACTCCAGCACCTTCGATAGTTGGTCTTGCCTTAAGAGTCAATTTGATTTTTCGAACTTTGCTCATGATGAAAAAACAAAAGCTAAGAAATAAATTTCTTTTCCCTAAAAAAAGTAAGAAAAAATTTATGATAGATTATAAAATAGAACTTAATTAATTGAATTTTGATACAAGTAATTTCTATTCTATTCCTACTCCTTGTGAAAAATCAATTTCAACTACTCGATCTTTTAGATTTTTCCGTGTAAATGGTTTTTTCATGTAAAATTGTGCAAAGGCAATAGTCATGCGATTTATTTTAAACCACGGGTCTTCAGGTTCTTCTTTTACTAGATTTTCTATTTCGTAATAATGATGTAGTGCATTTTCTCTTTCTTGTTTGAGGTCGTGGAGGATCCCAAGGAAAAGATGATTATGTGCTTGTTCATTTAAAGATTGCTTTAAACTAAGTGCATTTTCGAATAAATTGATTGCTTCGTTATAATTTCCTTGATGTAGTAGCAGTTTTGCTTTCATTTGATAATATATCACCTCTTCGGGGTCGATGTCAATTGCTTGTTGAATTAATTCGAGCATTTCATCTACATTATCCGGATCTTTCTCATGAATGATATATGCTTGATTGAATAATTCCATTCCTTTCCTCTTTTTTGGATTTTCGTATTGATATCCCTTAAGCCTCTCAGGGATTACGTTTGATCGATCTCCTTTCATTTCATCTTGGAAATCAAATCCAATAAAGGGATTATTACATACAGGCGCAGGTCCTGCTGCGATCCAGAGCTTTAACTCTTCCGGAGAGAAAACCATGGAATTCACGTTATCGTCTACAGCTACTATTCCATAAGCACATCTTTCAGTACCCGTTGTGAATCTTACATGATCTCCCATAAATTCTGCCGCTCTACTTACATCAATTTTTCCGTAATTCTCATCTATAAGCTGCATGAGCCTTCGATATCGACCTGGGCATCCTTCATTAAGATTAAAACGGGATACAAAATCTATTTTACGTTTCTCTTCTGAGACTGCCATATTCGTCATAATAATTCTATTATCTTGCATTCGCCGAATAGTGGCTTTTCCGGTACTCACTTCTGCTGCGAATGCATCCCTTGCCTTTCCATCCGTTATGACAAAACCACCCGAAATGCCACGCGGATTGTTATTTAATATAGCCAAGGCATCATCTAAGTTTTCTGCTCTTCGCAAAAACTCATCTGTAAAAGCGGCAATGCTCAAGCCGTTTGGCATGATATCATCATAGATCATGTAGTGAGCACACACAACAATCCCTTTCTCATTCATCCCCGGTGCCCACATGATAATCCCTGCCGTGCCCACTTGCACGTATTTTAAACCATTCTGCGGTTCTACAAAACTTACTGTTTGAAATTTGGGCCAGTCCTCAATTCCTCCATAATCAGTATTTCTTCCTATGATGGTCTTGCCGTTTAAAGTGGCTTCTTTTGTAGCAACAAAAGTACTACAGCCACCAAGCTTTATTCCTAATTTATTTAATTTTTTAAAATATTGCCTTATCAATACTGGCGTCATTACCATATTTATAGCTGTATGATGATTTGCCTTAAATATTATGTCGTAAGGCATACCGCTACCATCTGCTATCCCTTTCAATTGTTCTAAAAGGTCCTTAGTTTGAGCCTTTTCAATAGGATTGTACACCTTCTTCTTTAGATACCATTTAATTAACTTAATTTTAAGAGAGCGCGTTTTTCTCCCGCCATTAATGGGATCGGCATAAAATTGAGCCGCCCCATTCTTAATTTCTTCACTCATTAGGATACCATGTTGATAACCTATCTCGTAAGGCGATCCTTTTAAGTGCAAAACATAAAGATCACCACGCTTTTCCATCCAAGAATCTCCAAAATATCTTTTCCCATCTATAATTTGGAGCTTTTTCTCATTTAATTTAACCATTCCGTTTTTCCCCTTTAATTATCCCATAAAAATATATGATTATTACGAGGTATGTTAAAAATAACGTTAATTCTGATTAATATATTATCAAATTTGTTAATGTTAATAATATATTAAAATCTAATATTTTGGATGATTTTAATCCAAGAATTAGTTTATTTTAGATATCTGGCAGATCATCAAGAAAAAGTCTTGAATCTCTTTAAAATTTAAAATGCTTCTTCTTATAATGTTTTATAAAATAAAAAATTATGAGGGACCATATAATAAAAACACTAGCTATAGTTATAAAAGGGAGACTAATATGAGCTAACATGATAATATCTAAGTTATTCTCGCTCTCAGGCTTATCCTCTCTCCCTTCATCATCTCCCTCATCCTCATCATTATTCGGGGGCTCAGTAGGGGGGTAATCATTAGGAGGGGGAATGATTTGCTCAGATACATTAAATGAATATTCAAAAGTGTTATTGGAAAAATTATCATTACCAAGCAATTCAAAAACTATTTGATTCAGTCCAAGTGAATAATTATCAGCCTTTATTAAAACTTCAATCTCCCCTGTTTGATTTGCAATATAATCAGAGTTAAATAAAACTTTACTCAGGTTAGAATTCTCACAATATATTTTATCTTGATATGGGGTATCGGTGTTATTATCAAAGAACCTTGCGTTAAAAAATAACTGCTCTCCATAGCAAATATTACTAAAGTTAAATAATTCACACGTAGCATTGTGCTTAATAACATCTATTTCCAGTTTAGGTTGATGTAAATGGTCTATATACGTCACCCAATGTCCATTAATTAATTTATAAAGGCAGTAGCACCATTGGAGCATAAAATGATTGGTGTCATTAAACGGGTGATCGAACTCTTGGGGGTCGATATGAAGTGTTGCTGAATGATGGTTATGCCCTTCGAAACCCCAGTAGTACTCACCTTCCCATACCTCTTGAGAAGCATTAAATATTTGAAGACTTAAACGTCCATATTCATCCTCATCAAAATAGAGATCAAAATTTATATCAACTATGATCTCTTCATCAAAATAATAAATATCCTTATCCACTTGGAATTTTGAAAAGGTGACTTTCCAACCATAGACTTTATTGATTGAAAAGGAAAGTCCAACGAAAATATTGACTAAGACAATGCTAATTATTAATATTTTTTTTTTCATTATCAATTCCAAATTAATTAATATTAAAAATCTAAGCCAGATTCTAGGTGTTCTTTCATCCTCCTTTTATGATTAAAATGGAAAAAAACATTCCTACTTGTCATGTTCTATAAAAAAATTCTAGAAAGAGTATTAAAAACTAAACTTTTAATTTCCATTAAAACTTCACAACTAAGTGTTTTTAGTCATAAAAAATAGAAATGTTGTAAAGATTGACAAGCGTGAATGAAACGGGAGTATTTTTCCATGAGGTGTTTAGCCAAGAAGTATGGCATATCATCAATGACAAGTTTCGAAATTATCCAGAAGTTATGAAGGAAGAAATAAACTTGGCAAACGTGAAACTTATCTCACCAAAGAGAGTTAGCCGAGAATTATTGAAAAAAGTTCATACAACAAGCTTTTTGGAAAATTTAAATAAAAAATGGTACGCAGAGGGTGCCTATCTTACGGTTGGTGGATGTATTCAAGCCAGTGAGATGATAATGCAAAGAAAATTACGGAATGCTTTGGTTTTTGGAGTTGCTGCGGGACACCATGCTGAAAAAGATTATTCTTGGGGAGGGACTTATTGTTCCGTATC
>SDNN01000084.1 GCA_004524425.1 Promethearchaeota archaeon | reverse complement strand
CTGAAAAATAATTTAAAATTAAATATAGCTTGAAGCTTAAATTAAAATTCTTTTAGGGTGAGTATATATATTCATTCTTTTTCCTCTTACAAAACCTATTAAGGTTATTCCATAAGTAAAAGCCAACCGTATTCCAGATTCAATAGGTGCAGATACCGAAGCAAGAATTGGTATTTTTGCTCTGATTGCTTTTAAAACTGAATCACCAGTTAATCTACCCGAGGATATTAAAAATATATCCTTAAAGTCATGTTTTTTCAGTACCAAAGCTCCTATCACCTTATCGATCGCATTATGACGGCCAATATCTTCTCTAACTGTAATGATTTCACCATTAGTATCAAAAATAGCAGCCCCATGACATCCTCCAGTTTCTCTATAGAGATTCATCTCTTTTTGCATGGTCTTTACCGAATCAACAATTATTTGTGAACTAATTTTTAAGTTATTATTAGAAATTTCTGACATATTTATTTCACTCAATGTTGATTTGATGATATCTCTCCACGGTGAGGTAATTCCACATGAAGTATCAATCACACGACCAACGGCATTGAGATTTAACTTATTGATATCAAATTTTATTGAGTTAGCTAATCGTATTTTAATTTGGTTTTCGAGTTCATTAACTTGGATATTATTAATATCCTCGATTGAATCAATAATACCAATAGAAAATAAAAATCCTATAGCAAGCTCTTTTAAATGATTAGGCAAACACACGATGTTCACCACTGGTTCAGAATTTACAAATATGTCGATAGGGGACTCTATTAAAACTGTATCATCAAGAGACTCTACTTGAGCATCATGAACTCGTGTAATATTTACTTTGCGCTTAAACAAATGCTTTCACGATAAGAGGATAATATTTGTTAAATCTTGCATAAAAAATATTCGAATAAGTATTAAAAGACTTTCTCTATTGAAAAAAAGTAGAAATTAATAAAAATTAAGTACTATTTAAAAAAGTTAAGCAGCAACATACAATCTGCCATTGACTCCTTTTTTAATCTCGCCAGTCTTTTTATCAGCAACAGAATGGTTTTTTTTAACAGAATGATCGCCGCTGTATTCAATGAACTTACCCTTGATTTTTTCTCCATTAAACAATTCAATTTCCTTGACCTCTCCGATTTTAACATAAGAGGGCAGCAACCTCGAAACTTTACCCTTTACAACAATCGTGCCTTTTATTTGATCCGCTCCAGCACATCGATCAACGTCTCCTTCAACTATTATTGTTGCCCCATGATTATGAATTCCTAAGAAAGAACCAGCACTGCCACATATCAATGTAGGAAATCTTTTAGCGGGAATTGAACCATTAGCCCACAAGAGTGATTCGACACCAACTTTTCCTTTAACTACTATCTTACCATTCATCATGCCCTTCCAATAACCCCTATATGCTGCACCCACGTAGTTACCAGCATCCCCATTAATCTCTAATTCTCCACCTTTCATCATAGCCCCTGCCCAGTCATCAGCATTTCCATTTACTGTTATTTTCCCTCCAGACATCTGGTTCCCCACGTGCATTCCTACATCACCATTAATAATGATTTCACCACCAGTCATTTTTTCTCCGATGCGCTTGATCATCGAAAGCTCTCCATCGATTATTATGGTTAGTTCATTTAATTCGCCTGACTTTCCTGAAATACTAAAAAAATCCTCGAGTTTAGCTATTTCACTCCCATGATATATAGGAATTTTTTTGATATCCGCACTAGATTTTCCTGCAAAGTTGTCTGGAGTTATTGATTCTGCTTCAATTGGTACTTCTGGTTGTTTCTTTAATTTTAATTTGATTTCTGCCATGTCTTATTCACCTACTTTTTCTTTTACTTTTTCAATTAGTTTTTCCAAAATATCTTTATCGCTTAAGCATTCTCCTGGTGCTTCCTTAACCTTTCTCAGACGTATTGGAACGCTGTCCATTCGATACGCGGTGCCTTCCACTTCGATCCCTGCCATGGCGGGTGGTAAAACTATATCAGCAAGAGCAGATGAAGGAGTTTGATGAGGTTCTAAAATAATTAACGGATGTTTAAATAAATTCTTAACGGAAGCAGCGGGAAAATTACTAGCAGGATCGGATGAAACAACCAATGTTGCATCGACTTGATCTTTCATGAGTAATTCAACCGCGGAAAATTCACCAGGATTATACCGAGGATATCCTTTAGAAAAATCCATGGAATAACCGTAACCAGCATTCCAGGTGAACACTTGGTTTGCTCCAGTCACATTATAGTGCCCCCTCATGGGGGTTATTAAGAATTTAGTATGGTCATTAAGTTCTCTTGTTAAACAAATAGCAGCATCAATATTTCTATGGTGTGCTAATGTTTGAGTTAATCCCATTCCAAAGAAAATGACTCCAAAATTACTTGCTTTCATTTTTTCAACTAAGGTCTTGATTTCTTTTATGGGTACACCTGAAACCTCTTCAACGTCCAATTCAACCCCCCTAAGAACTGCTCTGAGGGCATTGAATAATTCATAATCTTCATTAGGTCTTACTTTAATATATAAATCGGCTATTTGAGCTGTGTGCGTATTTCTGGGATCAACTACCACAACATATCTATCATTCCTTCCATCTTTCCTGAAATAACCCCTCACAAATTCGCTATACCTACCAAGATGTCTTGGATGGGCATGAACAGGATTAGAACCCCAAAAAATTACTAAATCAGCTCGATTTTTATATTCTCCTAGCGTGGATGTAGGAACACCAACATCTTGTTCAGCTAATAAAGTTGGACCGTGACAAACCGAAGCTGTATTATCTAGAATTCCACCCAGTATTTCTGCTAACTCTACACCTTTACTTTGAGCTTCACATTCAGTACTTGAAAATCCATACATGAGGGGTCTTTTAGCTTTTACCAAAATGTCTGCAGCTTTATCAATTGCATCCTCCCAGGTAGTTTCCTTTAATTCACCTTTATCCCTTATCATTGGTTTTTCATATCGATGTTCACTAGGATTGGAGGAGAAAAACTTCTTCGTGCCAATTTGACACGCATTTCTCACTTCAATAACCTTGTTTTCAGATACGTCTACCTCTAAATCATCGCATAAAGTACCACAGAAAGGGCACACGACATCATAAACAGTCTTTATCTTCTTTGTTGCCATTTTTTCAAGCCTCCTTTAAGGTTTTTATCAATTCTAAAGCATCTAATACCTTTCCACTTTTCATAACTTCGACAGTTGCCTTCATTCCTTTATATGTAGGAGTACCACATGATTGAGAATCAGGATTGACTACTTGATTGGCCCATGGTCCCATTGGAACAAAGATGATGCCTGGATGGGGGCCTTCCTCAGATATGGTTGAATATACTACCACTTCGCCATAGTCAGTAATCACTTTTACTGGAGTACCAACCATTGTATCCAATTTTTTAAAATCATCCTTATCGAAAGCACAAATAGCGGCAGCTCGAACATTTTCTTTCGTCAATTTACCTCCTTCTAAGGCGACTCCTTGATTTATAGTTCGACCGGTTAATAAAATAAAATCATCAACACTCATTCTTTATTCCTCCTTTTTATTCCACCTTAATGATTTTAATCTTTCTAATAAAGGATCCCAAAAGATCTCATTGTAATCTCCTGAAAACTTGATCTCCTTTATTTTTAATTGTAATGCTCCAGTGGGACATGCATTATCACATGCTCCACATGCTAAGCAAGCATCAGGATCAACTACTTCTACATTCTTGGCAATCTCCCAACCGTGTTCGGGCTTTTTTGCTATTTCAATCACTCCTGCAGGACAAACCTCAGCACAAGTTCCACATCCTTTTGCACATTCCTCATCTATGACGCTTACTTCAGCTGTACCATATTGTTTAACTACTCTTCCTGACTCCAATTTTTTTGCCTCAAATTCGAGTTTTGGTACAACTTTTTGAGCTACAATTGGAATGTCATCCAATTTAACAATTTCCCCATCTTTCTTAAGAGTTAGGGCACCAAATGGACACATGTAGACACAAGTTCCACAAAACACGCATTTCTTAGGATCATATACCTGCGCAATAATATCCTCCGTGGTTGGAAATCTTCGCGTTGCTCCAACAGGGCCTCTTGAAATGGCTTCCTTTGGACAGACCCGAGCGCAAGTACCGCAACCGACGCATTTTTCCTTGTTTAAAATTAATTCTAAACTTTCAGTTAAGAACTGTACCTTAACTATTTCTTGATCTTTATCAATTTTTCTTGAAATCTTAGGAAACGACATGATTAATAAACCTCCTCCACACACTGAATATTGATAGCAACCTGTGGGCATGCATTGACGCAAACTCCACATCCATCGCAATTTATGGCGCGCTCCTCTTTATAAATAGGTGTAGCCAAACCATTTTTGACTAAGATGACTGCATTCTCTTCAGTGAGATAACTATGCTTACGTAATTGATTGAAGTTGATTGGACAACTGACCACGCACGCATTACAGCCTGTGCACGTGTTATTATTAATATGTAATTGAAAAATTTGTGGCATGTTTATTTTCCCTCCTTTTTAATTGGATTTGGTCCAAGTTCTTTTAATTCTTGAACAAATTCCTGAACTATTTCCGTCAGCTCAGCACCTTCTGAGGCTGAAACAAACGTGTATTTTACTCTTTTAGGATTTATCCCAAATTGCTTTAAATATAAATGAAGCATCGGGATTTTTCTGATTGTTTTTAGATTACCTTCCACGTAATGACAATCTCCTGGGTGGCAATGAGACACAAGCACGCCATCTGCACCATTCAATAACGCATCTAAAACAAAATGCGGCTCGACTCTACCACCACACATTACTCTCATAATGCGCAAGTTTGCTGGTCTCTGCATTCTTGAGGTGCCTGCTTGATCAGCACCAGCATAGGTACACCAGTTGCAGCATATACCCAGTATGTAGGGATTAAATTCACTTTCAGTCATGACTTTTTTATTAAAGTGGTTAATTAATAATTTTCTTAAGAAGAGATATCTATCTTCTAATGTTAATTTTGTAAATAAAGTATTGTTTTAAAAATTTAGCATGAGAATTCTTAAGCATTTTTCTTATTAAGCTTCTGAAGGTCGAGAGTGATATTTTTCGAATTATAGGGCTCAAATTTATATTGATTGTGATGAGAATACATTATAACGAAATTATTAGATAATTTAATAATTAGTTTTAATTAGAAGGTTAAATTACATGGAAAAAGAATTAGTAACATTTATAGTGGGGGGAAAGGCAGGAGAAGGAGTTAAAAAAGCTGGATCTGTCACAGCAAGGATGATGTTGAATAACGGCTATAATATTTTTCAGCTTGATGATTACATGAGCTTGATAAGGGGAGGTCATAATTTCTCGGTCATTAGTGCATCAAAGAGGAGGCTTAATAGTCATTACATGAGCGCAGATTTAATAGTAAATTTTGATAACAGGAGTTATGAAACCCATAAGAACCATCTGGCTAAAGATGGATTGATGGTATATAATTCAGATGAGGTAAAAAACATGGATGGATACGGTGTTCCTCTTTCAACTGAGGCGGCTGATTATTCACGCCCCCAACTAATGGTTGGTGTTGGTGCAGTGGCAATCATAGCAGCATCCTTAGGGATTAAAAAAGACGAATTAAACCAAATCATTGAGCAAGAATACAAGAGCGGTGTAAAAGACAACATTTCCTATGCGAACAGAATCCATGATATCGTATATCCTGAAATCGGAGGACGATTTAAACTAACGAGAAGTAATAAAAGAGGATCAATATTAACTGGTAATCAAGCAATATCTTTAGGTGCGATTGCTGCAGGTTTGGATGTTTATTATGGTTATCCGATGACTCCAGCATCCTCGATCTTACATTTTTTAGCAGACCAAGCCCAAAATTTTGGATTGGCCGTCGTTCATGCTGAAAGTGAACTAGCGGTGATTAACATGGCTATTGGTTCCTCTTATAGTGGTGCCAAGACAATGGTGGGTACCAGTGGAGGCGGTTTTTCATTGATGACCGAAGGATTTTCCTTGGCCGGCATGACGGAAGCACCAGTATTAGTCATATTATCAATGAGACCTGGACCTGCTACGGGAGTGCCTACCTATACTGAACAAGCAGATTTAAATTTCGCGTTACATGCAGGTCATGGAGATTTCTTGAGAATAGTCGCATCCCCAGGAACTATAGAAGAGGCGTTTTACTTGACTTCAGAATTGCTGGATCTCGTTTGGAGGTTTCAAACTCCAGGAATATTACTGACTGAAAAGCATCTATCAGAAAGTAGCATGAATGTTGAATTAGCCCCCACTGAAACAAAATGGGCAAAACCAAAAATGCACGGGGAAGGTAATTATAAACGATATCTGGATACAGAAGATGGTATTTCACCAATGTTATTTCCACCTTCCAAAGAACTAATAAAATGGAATAGTTATGAACATGATGAGCTGGGAATAACAACTGAAAATCCAAAAGTAATACAAAAGATGCATGACAAGAGAGAAAAGAAATCCAAAAAATTAATGGAACAAATGAAGGATATGAAAACGATAAATACGTTTGGAACAGGTGAGCAAATAATTATTACATACGGATCAACCACGATGAGTGTATTAGAGGCACTAACACATGGTAACATTGATGGAACGGTCATCCAACCAATATATCTACGTCCTTTTCCTGATTGGAACTTTGAACAGTATAGAGATAAAAAACCAATCATTGTTGAAATGAGCTCAACAGGTCAATTTTCTAATCTCATAAGAGAAAAAACGGGCATGTCTATAAAAGCAGATATAAGAAAATATGATGGTCGTCCGTTCGATCCAATTGAGTTATCAAATAAAATTTCGGAGGTAATGTAAGAAGATGTCAGAATTAAAAACTAATGCTGAAATCACGTGGTGTCCTGGATGTGGAAATTTTGCTATTTTGAGTGCTTTCATGAATGCTGTGAACAATTTAGAAAAAAAAGGAATAAAAAGGGAAGAAATAGCAATTTCGGCAGGGATCGGATGCCATGCGAAAATTTTTGATTATTTAAAACTTAGTGGAATCTATTCATTACACGGCAGAGATATTGCCACCATCCAAGGCGTGAAAATAGCAAATCCTAACTTAGAAGTAGTAACTTTTTCTGGAGATGGTAACGGAATGGGAGAAGGCTTGGCACATACTCTCTTTGCTGCCAAAAGAAACCAAGATATGACATTCATACTTCATAACAACAGCGTGTACGCATTGACTACTGGTCAATTCACGCCCTTGACTGAAAAAGGATGGCAAGGTCCCTCCACACCAAGTGGTAGCTTTGAAAAACCTTTTAATGCAATTAGCTTATTAATTGAGGCGGGAGCAACTTTTGTGGCAAGAGCTTTTTCTGGAAAGCTTGATCATCTGACAGACATTCTAGTGCAAGCAATAGAACATAAAGGATTCTCATTTATTGAAATTCTACAACCCGCCGTGCCTTATCATTCATGGAAAGAGTATAGAGAAAAAATTGAGTTTCTTGATAAAACACCTGAAACTCAAGAGGAGGCTTTCCTCACTGCGAAGAATAAATCAAAATATACATTAGGCATATTCTATATCTCTCAAAGACCAGTTTATCATGAACAGTTATATGGTAATTATAATCCTGTTATTGACAAGATGACAAGAGAAAAAAGAATTGAAAAAATTCATGAATTTCTCAAAGAGCCTTAATTCTTGACTTAAAAATATTGAAATTGTGTTAATTGCTCTTTTCATTTTTTTTTTGAGCTTTTTCTACGACTTTCTTTAGAGGCTTGATCATCTCTTCAAGCATTCGATTATTTTTATCCATGGCTTTTCTAAATGCTTTGATCTTGAATAGCGCTTTTAAAATACGAGAAAAGAACGTCTTTTTCGGGAAGTCATAAAAGTCATGAGTTTTGTAATATTCATGATCAGCTTGGAATATTGCTCGCATTGATTCATAGATATCATCTCTAAATAATTTTTGTCCTCCTATTTCAAGAAAAGTCCTTGGTTTACTAAAATCTTTCTTGGAGAATCTGATCAATTTCTCCGCGAGTTGGTATAATAACGCATCAATATCTTCAGATTCACCAAATTCATCCGTGATGATATCTACAAGATTACTACCTTGCATGGATAATTCTGATTCAAAAATCTGCTTGAGATTAGGGATTTGAGCCATTGGGCCCGAAATTATTATGCCAATCTGTTTGTCTATGAGAGTTGGCACATGACCATTAAAGAAGCTGCGATCAAATATCATTTTCCATCGAGAAGATAAATATCTATCTTTAATAGAACCCGTAAAAACAATAATATCAGCTTTCATCATTGTATTTTTCCAGAAATCAACAAAATTATCCTTGTCTTGATATACACATTCATTATCGTACGCACAACGGCAACAGCCCAAACACCCTCCTTTAATATTTAATTCATTAATGTCAATTAGTTCTGGACTATTAGTAAAGAATTTCATGAATCTGTTGATCATTTTTCCTTGATTTGTTTGTAAATCGGTAGAATCTGTCAAAATTAATAATTTCTTTCCATTAATATTTAGTTTATCATGTTCATTGTTAGTCGGTATATATTCGAAACTACGATGAATGAGCGCAGGATAATACCGTGCAGTTGGGATCTTATTTTCGATTGCATGAAAATAATTCTCGGCAAACAAATCTAATTGTCGCCTTCTTTCTTCTTCCAACAAATCATCCATGTGAGCAGAATAGAATCCCACATAGTTTGTGTGTAAATCATCACAAATGGAATGAATGTAATTCACAGCGGTATGATCAAAAAAGTGTATGGATGTTGCTATGATTGCTGTGTATTTATCATGAAAGACATTCTCCACATTCCGTTCAAATATGAGTTCAATAAATCGCTTATATTGAGAACACACTAACATGTAGTATAAAGGAAATCCCCAAATGATTCCATCTGAATCATTTATCTCATCAAGCATTCTTTGAAAAATTTTTTCATCTCTCTCTAATGCTTTTATTTTTTGGGCAACATTTAATATGCTATACTCATGCTGCGGAAATCTTTTCTCGATATAATGGACATATTGCATGGAAACACTCAAGTCCCCTTTAGGGCTCCCATTTAATATCGTAATCTTCATTTTTATAGCTCTTTTTGAATTTTTATTATATTTTTTAATTAGAAATATTATTTATTTTCGTGGATCTTCTATCACTCTCTTGAAAGGTTTCAAGAATTCTTGTTTAAAATCCATTTTATTTCTAACTTTATCAATTTTTATTAACGGTATGAGTTTTTTATTCATCTCAGCTGCTCTTTTATCATTTTGAGGGAAAGTATCATAAATGCCATGCTCTTCATACCATTCATGATCTGCCAAGAAAACGAACCGATTTCTACCATATACATCATCTCTAAATATTTTAGTGCCTCCCACCCCAAGAAATGTTTGTGGTTTGATTAAATTGAGTTCCGCATATTTGACTGATTTATGGGCAAGATGGTGAAGAAGGGCATCTATTTCAGATGAATCTCCATATTCATCAGTCACGAAACCCACCAAATTAGCCATCTGAATTTCCACATATGCCTGCATCATTTCCTTTAAATTTGGTATTTGGCTAAGAGGTCCCGAGATTATATATCCCATCTGTTTTCCGATTAACGTTGGAGTATGCGTGTTGTAAAAGGCCCTGTCATACACCATTTTCCATGTTGATGATAAGAAGCGATCTTTGATTGCACCAGCAAAAATGATAACATCCGACTTCATCAATTTGTCCTCCCAAAACTCTTGAAATCCGTCTTTTCCCGAGTAAACGCATTCGTGATTATATCCACATTTCACACAGCCGAGACAAGGTCCTTTAATATCAATATCGTGTAAATTGATAACCTCAATGTTCTTGGAAAACGATTTTTGAAATCTCATGATCATTTTGCCTAAATTGGTATTCTCATCAGTTGAATCGGACACAACAATGATCTTTTTATTACCAGGATCCACCTTTTTCTCTCCATTTTGAATCTCGCCAGGGAGATAATCAAATTCTTTAGTGGTGATCTGGGGGTATTGTCTTAATGTTGGTACTTTTGTCTCCACCGCTTCAAAAAAAATTCTAATAAATTGGATCCATAAGGCCCTTTCTTTTGGATATAATAAGTCCCAACTGTCTGCTGAAAAGAAATCAACAAATCTCATCTCTAAATCGTCGCAAATTCCATGCATGTAGTGTTCTGCCGTGTTATCAAAGAAATGGATGGAAGTCATTAATGACATGGTATATTTATCCCTAAATGCGTCCGTTAGATTTTTTTCAAAAATTAATTCAATAAACCTCTTAAATTGAGAAGAGATAAGCATGGCATACAAGGGAAAACCCCAAATAACTGCATCCGCTCCCTCGATCTCTTCTAAAAACTCCTTTAGCTTTTCATCATTTTTAACAAGGTTATTTACTTGTTGAGCAACGTTTAGAATTTTATAGTCATGCTCTGGTATTTTTTTTTTAGCATATAAAATATATTGCATCGTGACGCTCAAATCCCCTTTTGGACTACCATTCAATATAACGATTTTCAACTTATTTCCCTTCCTTTTAGAAATTACTTATATTAGATTTATTATACGGTTTAAATTTTGGGAAAATTTATTTGAGATATCTCCATTAAAACCGGTTAGAATATTTTTCAAACCATTCCTGGAATATCTTGTGGTGTTTGAATTCCTCCCAGTCAAAATTCTTTCCAATTATCATTAGATTTCTTAAGGACTTAATTAAGTCATTGAAAAAGATCTCATTCATTATCTCATATTCTGTAATATTCGTGTAATTATCAACAAGTCCAAATTTATATCCATTAAAATCTATTCTCTCAGATTTGAAATTACTATATTCTTTTACACAATAATTTAATTCTTCTTCTAATAATTGTTTGAAGGAATCGATATTGTCATTCTTGAACACTCCCGAATAGGATATGTTAATGAATCCATAAAGATATCCTTGATCATCATTGATAACCCTCACTTGGTCCTCT
>SDNN01000083.1 GCA_004524425.1 Promethearchaeota archaeon | reverse complement strand
GGAAAAGAGATTTTGTTTCCAGAAAATAAAGAAATACGCCTCAAATTGGAAGATTCTGAGCCATTGAAAGATTATATTGGTATGGATATTATCACTGCTTCAGGAGACACCCTTCTTGGTGCGGATGATAAAGCAGGGATAGCAGAAATCATGGCAGCATGTGCAGCATGGAAATCGTTTCCAGAGCTGCATCATGGTCCTATCGTAATTTGTTTTACTCCCGACGAAGAGATAGGAAGAGGTACAGTAAAAATAGATAAGAAAAAACTCCCTTCAGCTTGTTACACTATTGATGGTTCCGAAATGGGCCAGTTGGAAATAGAATGTTTTGATGCTTGGAAAGTAATGCTGTATTTTAAAGGATTAAATGTTCACCCTGGATATGCAAAAAACCAAATGATAAATGCAGTACATATTGCTTCGCGATTTTTAAGCGAACTCCCTGAATTTGAATCTCCAGAACATGCAGAAAATCGAGAAGGATTTTATCATTTAATGAATCTCCAAGGTAATGAAGAGCAAGCAAAAGCGACACTCATAATACGGGATTTTAAGGTGAAAAATAATGAAGAGAGGATTGAATACCTCAATAAATTGATTGAAACGTTTAAAATTCGATATTCAGGGTTAAAAATTAAGACAGAAGTTCAACACCAATACCAAAACATGTTAGCATATTTAGAAAAAGAACAAAAAATTATAAATGTAGCTAAAGAAGCCATCGAAAAGGCGGGGCTAAAACTAAAAATCCATTCAATCAGGGGAGGAACCGATGGTGCTCAATTAAGTGCTATGGGAATCCCAACTCCTAACATTTTTACTGGAGGATTATTATTTCATTCAAGAAAGGAATACATCCCTTCATTGGCCCTGCAAAAAGCTGCTGAAGTCATTTTATATTTAGCAGATTTGTGGACCAAATAAAGATAAAAGAATTAATGCTTTTTTTGAATGATTTTTGAGAAATCTGTAGCACTGAATATAATAATGCAAATCAATAATAATATTGAAGTATATAAGAATGCGGCTGTATATGTAAATAATTCATAAATTAAACCAAAAATTAATGATTCTCCTAGGGATATAAGTCCAACTGAAAGATAATAATATCCATAGGCTCTTCCTCTCTTATTTGCTCCCGCTAGATCCGCAATATAAGCCCTGGAAATGGGATCCACTGAAGCCATGTAAATTCCATACATCGAAAATATTATAATTATCAAAATTAAGGAAAATAACGAAATGGTTATGGGAACTGCTAATAGAAGACATGAAATTAATAAAAGAGATAAACCAAATATTATTACCGGCTTCCGACCAATTTTATCAGAAATAGTCCCTGTTATTGGAGAGAATATAGTATATAGGACGTTTGAAATTAGATAAAATAGAGGAATTAAAAAAATTAGCTCAATAGATATAAAATCCGTGGATCTTATTATGAGAAAAGCAATATCTAAACTGGCAAATTCAATAACTCCCAAAATTATGATTAATTTCACGAAATTTCTGTCTATCTCATCTACTTTAGGTTGTTCAGGGTATTTCAATTTAGATTCATCCAATTCCTTAGGATTAACATCCTTTATGAATAATATAAAAATAACAGCTATAATTCCTGGAATTATTGAAAAAAAGATGATTTCAGAGTATGTCCATGCCCAATAGAGAAAAATGAAGGCTAAAAGAGAACCAATAACTGCCCCTAATGTATCCATTGATCGATGAAGTCCAAATGCTCTTCCTTTTTCAATAGCATAATAAGAAATGAGGACATCACGGGATGATGTTCTTAAACCTTTTCCAAAACGATCTAATGCTTTTAAGCCTAATACATATTCCCAAGAAGGACTAAATGCAATAAAGGGTTTTGAAAAATTTGATATCGCATAACCGGCAACCACGAAAGGTTTTCTTTTATTTACCTTATCACTCAACCAACCTGAAAAACCTTTTAAAATATTAGAAATTGCGGTTGTGACTCCAAAAATCAATCCTAAAATTAAAAACGAACCACCAATAGAAATGATAAACAATGGAAGAATACTTTGAATCAATTCACTAGAAATGTCAGTAAAGAGAGAAACCAATCCCATTATGAAAACTGGTAAAGAAACACCAAATATCATTTTTTTATTTTCATTATTATCTTCATCATTAGTATTCATTATATTCGCCAATTTTTGTCATTAATTTCATATAATACACCTTTAAATTCCCTAAGTTTTCTAATTTAAAATTAGTTACAAATATGGATTTTGCATTTTTTCCTTAATAACTATAGATTTAGTAAAATAATTAGAGCTTATTTTGTTTTTTATTTGAAATTTATTAAAGAATTTAGATTATAAAATATTGATTAGAAGAATTAGCTATATATAATAGATATTTTTGAGTAATTTCCATATTTTTAACCGAAAAATCTATTAAATTTAAAAAAAAATATCATTCAAAACATTCCTAAAAGGATATCTAATATTGATAGTATACCTAAGGCCTCAGAAATTGCAGCTCCAAAAAAGATTTCTATGATGATAATTGATCCAATTATCGCAGTGATAAATTTTCCTGTTTTTTCATAAATGATTGAATTTTTAATGATCAATAACAAAAATATTCCAAATAAGATTACTACCGCAGGTAAAAAAGCCCAGTTCAAATTAAGTGCTATTAAAATCACAATATTAATTATAGCTAATATAGTAATTATTAATGTTCTCGAGTCATTGGATTTGATAAAATTTAGTTTTGGTAAAATTACTTTCCTATAAAAAATTTCAAAATCTAAATATAATGGATAGGCTAGTGATGCTAAAAGAACGCTCAGATAATCAGATGGAAAGACAAAAACAAATGGATAAACTAGTGAAAAAGTAAGAAAAATGCCTACAAACAAACCAGTACAAAGAATGGTATAGGCAATAGCGCCTTCATCGTATTGCGCTTTGATGCTGGTGATCATTATTGATTTCAAGGACTCCTCTTTCTTTTTATGGTGCACGATAACTAATCTAACTAATAGATACGCTATAAGCATGAATAATGATGAATAAAATAATCCAATAAGTCCATATTGAATAGTAAAGAATAACCAAATACTCATAAAAATTGAAAAATATGCCATTATTTTTAGTACTTGAATTACTTTCTCTTTTTTAGAAAGATCATTTCTGTTCTCCTCTTCATTCATATAATCATCTTGCTCGAGATCAAAATATTTTGAGACATAATTCATGGCATAGAGCAAAGTGAGAAATAATGTAATGATCGATATTCCGAGTAATACGTAATTCATGTAATATGTAATACCGATGGGGCCATTTATAGTTTCAGAGTCAAAAAATTCCTTTTCGAACCAATTAATTGTTTTGATGATGACTCTATCAGATATGAGTTGATGGGGGCTGCCAATACTTCTTTTTATCTTTATAAGCTTGCATTCAGTTAACTCTTGAGCTAATTCCGCATTATCTTCGAAGTCTACCATTTCGTCATTAACGTGATGAATAATCAAGAGATTTTTTGGATTATCTTCATCAATCAAATTTTCTGGTATGTAATCCTCGAATTCTTCTCCCTTGGGAAATCCTACCTCCTTTGGATTGAAACTTACTAGAGGCGCCCAAGCCACTGTAGCCTTGAATCTATCATCCAGAGCACCGTTAACTAACACGATCATGCCTCCCAAAGAATGTCCAACTAACCCAATTTGTTTTGGATTGATTCTTTCCTTGTAGACATCCATCTTTTCAATTGCATCCAATAATTTCGAACAATCTTGTGCGATCGCCGGCCGATTTGTATCTGGATCTATATCTGAAATCTCTCCCTCACTTTCACCGTGACCATGATAATCTAATGCTGCTACAAAAAATCCTCTCTTAGTAAGTTCAATAGGAATTCTTAAATCTACATCCCTTTGGCTTCCCACTCCATGAGCATAAATAATCAACGGTTGTTTATCTTGAAAATCTAAATCCCTTGTCGGATAATATAAATTAGCATAGAGTTTGGATCCCGCGGATTTGAATTGAATCCTTTCATAATAATAATAGCTCTGGGATCTATTGATATACAGTAGACTTAAGGTAAATAGAAGAAACATGATTAAGATAGATAAATTCAAGCTACGAGATTTTTCTTCCTCTCTACTCACTTCCATCCCATTTATGATAACGAATGATTCGTATTAAGTTTTATAATAAGAATCTCAAATAAATTTATATTTATTAAAAGCTAGTTATAACTTGATTTCAATGTCTGATGAAAAAAATACATTACAAGTTATAGATGGTACCATCGAAGCGGTTCAAAATATAACAAAAGTTTTAAATTCTGCTAAGCAAGAATTATTGAAACTTGAAAAAGAGAAAGAACAACTTGAAAAAGACAAAATGGAGTTAGAAAGGGCTACGACAGAATTAGAAACTGATAAAAAAGAGTTGGAAATAAAAAAAAATCAATTAGAACAAGATAAAAAAAAGTTGGAAGAAGAAAAAAACCAACTTGAAAAGGATAAACAAGAAAGAGACGAGAAGATTGGAGCTTTAACAGAAGAACAACAAAGGCTATTGGAGGAATATGAGAGTTTAAAAGTGGAACTAAGTAAGTTAGCAAAGGTAGCTGAAGAAAGTCAAGAAGCAGAATTTAATTTTGAAAGAATAAAAGCCTTATTATCGATTTATGCTGTATTAATAGAGAAGATCTGGCAGGGGCAGGCTCATTATAGGATTCTGCAAACTCTACATGGAGAAAAAGAGAAAATGACACGAGAGGAAATAAAGAATACAACAGGAGTCGCAGGAGCATGGGTAATAAGAGCAGTAAACGAGCTAGCAAACGTTGATCTTTTAGATTTTGATGAAGAAACAGGTTTAGTGAAACTAAAGCAAAGATTATTTCCTAAAAAAGCTTTAGAAAAAAAGAAGGAAGAGCAATAATTTTTTAATTGGTCTAGTTTAACTACCAAATGTGTATTAATCATTTATATTAATTTAAAAAAAAGAGAGCAAAAATTTCTTTTAATTTTTTATTTCTTCTTTCTCAATACTTTTTTATCGACTTTCCCTACAACTGTTAGAGGCAATTCCTCAACAATATTGATGACCTTGGGGGCCTCATAAGGCGCGCAGTTTTCCTTGGCAAAATTGATAATGTTTTCTTTAAGTTTTTCCTCGTTTCCGTCGTATTCATAAGCAGGATCAAGTTGAATATAGGCATTTACAATTTCAGATCCTGGGCGATCTGGATTGGGTCTCCCTATTATAGCGATTATACCGATTGCGGGATGCTTGCTTAAAATATCTTCCACTTTTGATGAGAAAACTTTGAACCCCCCCACGATTATCATGTCTTTTGTGCGATCAACTATGCGGATGTATCCTTCTTCATCCATGATGCCAACATCTCCCGTATGCATGAATCCATCCTTATCGAGCGCATTAGCCGTTTCCTCAGGTTTATTATAATATCCTTTCATTACCATTGGACCCTTAACACATATTTCTCCAGGCTTCCCTAAAGGAACTTCATCTCCCGTGTCAGGGTCAACCATTTTTATTGTCGTATTTAGGAGAGGCAACCCTACCGAGCCTAAGATCCTTTTAGCTCGATATGGATTCATAGCTGATAGTGGAGATGTTTCAGTCATACCATAAACTTCTAATATTTTACCTTCTCCTACTATACTTTCTAATTGTTTTTGGGATTCTACTGGAAATGGGGCAGCACCACTCATGCATAAGTCTAAAGTGGAATGATCTAATCTTTTGAATTTCCTAAAATTCATTAAAATCTGATATAAGGAAGGCACATTGACTATTGTAGATGGTTTGTATTTTTTTATCTCATTACAAATATGTTGAGCATTCCGGGGATCAGGGATGAGACATTGTGTCCATCCGAGGTAAAGACACGCCTGTCCAAAATATAATCCAGCAATGTGAAAGAAGGGGAATCCTGATAACGCTACTCCTGTTCCTTTTTTCCATCCAACCCATTTTTCATTAATTATTATGTCAGAAACAGAGTTTTTATGCGTCAACATTGCTCCCTTTGGGGGTCCCGTCGTCCCTCCTGTATATTGGATAAAAGCAATGTCATCACCAGACACCTTGATATCTGGTAAAGTCCTGGGATATTTTGTTAAAACATCATCTTGAAAATCAAGCACTATCTTGCCTTCTAAAGGAGTGACTTCTCCTGTAGGAATATCCTGAACAGCCATTATTTTTTCCCTTTGGTCTTTTGGAAAAGAACCTATAACACTTGTTGCTATCACAATTTTCAACTCAGGTAATTTTTGATATATGTTTTTTAGTCTATGTTGAAAAATGGCATCGAGAGTTACAAGTGCTGTTTTTTTTCCACCACTGGCTAAATCATTTAATTGATAATGCATTTGAACGTCCGAGAGAAGTGGACTAATCCCAGAAACGATGCATCCTGCTTTATGCGCGCCAAGAAATGCGTATATATACTCTGGAGTATTGGGTAGATTAATCCCGACGATGTCTCCTTTTTCAAATCCATTTTCGATTAACATGTGAGCAAATTGATTGGAATATTTATCAACATCAGCAAAGCTAATCTCCAAACCTTGAAAAGTTAAGGCAATTTTGTTGGGAAAGCGGTCGAAGGCATCTCTCACAGCGTCCGGATAAGATATATCCCATAGTTTAGGGTCTAGATCGTCTAAACCGGGGTCCCAATTCTTTTTCCAAAATCTTTCAGAATATTTTGATGGTATTATCATCGACCTTGTTATTTTTCTCTATAGCTTTTATTTATTCATAAATTTTATTGTAAATTATAATTATTTTAACTTTTATTTAAATTGAATTGCATCTTGATCATTTAATTAATAAAAATTAATGAATTTGTAAAAAAAGAAGGGTTTTTTTTTTAAGAATTATAAAATTGATGAAATAATAGCAGTATTAATTGAGAAATTGATGAAATATCGAATCTAAGGTGCTATATTTCTATTATTATTGAAATGAGATTTATTTCTTTCTTATTTTATTTTTAAAGCTTTTTCCGCCACTCTTCAGCTTTTTTAACATCATTCATAGTTTCATAAAGTTCAACAATCTTTTTATGGCATTTTTTTACGCCATTAATATTTCCCAGCTTTTCATAAAGATCTGCAATAAAGGATAGCTGTTTTATTTGAGACTCATGTTCCCCTTGTTCAGCATAGATTTGAGCCGCCTGCGTTCGTGTTTGTATGGCCAATTCAAGTTTCCCCTGCATATCCTGCGATCGCGCCAAGCTACCTAATGTCCATGCAACATCTAACATCGCCCCACGAGATTTGTTTATCTCCATCGCTTTCTCAAACATTATCTTTGCTTCGGAATGTTCTCCCATCTGTCGAAGTGCTGTACCAGTATTTTGATAATTACTGGCAAGTGCTGTTTCTTCACCTAACTCTCGATTAATATTCATTGCTGACTTGTAATATTTAATGGCTTCTTGAAATTCCTGCAAATCATATAATATGCTTCCAATATTATTCGTCGTGATCGCAACCTGTTTCATGTTTCCCATTTTCCGTGAAAGAACCAGAGATTTTTCAAGATATTCTCTTGCTTTAGTGTATGCTCCTTCAGTTTCGTAAGCATCGGCAATGTTTCTATATAAAACTTCAATACCTGCTTCATCTTCGAGTTTCTGACAGATATCGACATCCTTGAGATAACATTTGATGGCCTCATCAATCATCCCGTTTTGCTGGTATATTCGTGCAAGGTCGTAGGTAATCTTGTCCTTTGCTTGAAGGTCCTCAACTTGATCGGAAATCGAAATTGCTTCCAAGAGCTTTTCCTCTGCTTTTTTTACATTTCCTTGTTCAGAGTAAAACTTGCCAAGTGCTCGTGCAACCGATATCTGATTATTAGTATTGCCCAAATCCTTATCAATTTCATATACCTTTTCTAAAGAATGAATTGCATTTTCATTCTCTCCTAATGCATTGTAGCATAAGGCAATGTTCCAATGTTGATTTCGTACAGAGGGCATATCCTGAAGGATCAAATCTAATTCTATAACTTTCTCGTACCAAGGAATTGCTGCTTGGTATTCTTTCGCATTATAATAAAGTTGAGCGATATCATAGGCTCTATTTACTTGCATCTTGAAATCTTCAGTATTCTCACCAATTTTCAATGCTTCTTTGTAACTTTCAACAGCATCATGTATTTTTCCAAATCTTGTGAATAACCTCGCTTGATATAGCAAAGCTGTAGCTTTTTTATCCAAAACCCCTTCTTTATTTCCGATATTGATTGCTTCTTGGTTGTATTTCCGTGCCATTTCAAGATCATCTAGATCCATATGTATAACGGTCAAATCAATAAGATATTGCATTATTAATGATTTATTTTGAGTTTCTCGCATTAATTCTAGAGCTAATAATATGTATTCACGAGCTTTTTGTAGATCCTTCATTGAATAATAGAGATATCCTATATCACTCTGAATATCTGAAATTAGTGCGGGAATTCCAGTTTTACTGGCAAAATTTAATGCCAATTCAAATTCCTTTAGTGAATCTTCATTTTTATTCAAGTTCTTGTAAATTAAGCCGCGACTCTGCCTTACTCTGGCCATGTTCTCAAAATTGCCAACTTGCTTGAAAAGTTCAAAAGCAGTCCCAAAATGGGAAAGGGCTTCATCAAATCTTCCGGCACCGCGTAATGATTGGGCATAGCATTTGTGGTAGATTCCCGAAGATAACTCATTTGATAACTTTACTCCCACATTCGTCGCCTTTTTGAAGAAGGGTAATGATTGCTCATATTTTTGCTGAATATAATACGTGTTTCCCATATCATTATATAAATCAGCAACATAATCTATTTTATTAATCTCTTCAGCGATTTTGAGAGCCTGCTCATAGAATTTCATCGCGTGTTCGTATTCTTTCTTATGGTAGTATGAAAGGCCGATATTGCGGTACTGTCTTGAGACCCCTTCCAAGTCTTCGGTTTCTTGATAAAAACTCAAAGCTTTTTTATAAGCTTCAAGCGCATTATCATATTGCTTAAGAGCGGTAAATGCAAGACCCATATTAGCATGTAAACCACCTATTCCTACAATCCTCCCTGTTTCCTCGTATAGAGCTAGAGCTACTTTAAATTCTTCAATAGCCTCTTCGTTTTTGTCCTCATCCATGTAAAGCGAACCAATGTTAGTGTGGATCACTGCCATGCTTCCTTTTTTTCCAAGTTTCTTGTCAATTGATAATGCTTCTACATAATATTTCTTTGCTTCCTCTAGATCACCCTGATTTTGGAACGCTAATGCGATATTATTTTTCGCGGTGGCGATTCCATCTACATCACCTATCTTTTCGTTCAGTTTCAAAGCTTTGTGATAATACTCAATCGCAGTCTCATGATCTCCTTTATTGGTATGTACTTGGCCAATATTATTTAGTAGTGTACCGATTTCTTTGTCATGATTTATTTCTCTGGCAAGGTTAAGCGCCTGGTTATAATATTTTAAAGCCTTGTCATGTTGATTCGTATTTCGATATACAGATGCAACTCTTGATAATGATATGACAATGGAACCCTTGTTATTCATCTCTTTACTCAAGGTAAGGGCTTTCTCGTATTTGTCCATCGCATCTTTGAATTTTCCTAAAGCAACGTCATTTCCCCCTAAAGCGTGGAGATACATGGGAATACGGATTTTTTCACCAATCTTTTTTGCAATATCTAGAGCTTCTGTATAAAATTTTCGCGCCTTAATATATTCTCCTCTCGCTTCATATATGCTCCCTATACTCATTAATCTCCCTGCCTTTCCCGATAAATCATGCAATTCTTCCGCGATTTCAAGAGCTTTATGATATATATCCAGAGCATCATCTATTTGACCTTGATTATAAAGAAGACCGCCCAAATTGTGAAGTGTGATTCCCAAAGAGCTTTTTTGGTTTAATTTACGGTAGATTTCAACTGAATTTTTGAATAATTCATGCGATTCCTTCATCTTCCCTACTGATTGCTTTGCAAGACCCATGTTGTTATAAATGTTTGCTTTAGAAAGAGGATCATCGAGCTTCTCTGCTATTAAAAGGGCTTCATCATATTTTTCGATTGCTTTCTTGAAATCACCAGAATGTCTATATACCTCTCCTATCGCAGAAATTCTAAGTGCTTTCCAATTTATCTTGCCAAGAAGATCATCAATTTTAATAGCTTCAAGGTAATGATCACGAGCTTTTGAAAATTCACCTTTATCAATGTATACACTCGCAATGTTATTTAAAATGCTGGCTTTCATGGGAAGATTTCCGACAGTTTCATTCAATTCTAATGCCTCATTATATAAGGCGAGCGCACCCTCAAAATCACCTTGCAAATCATTAATCAATGCCTTATCAGTAAGTATGTTTGCCATAACTGATCCCAGTCCTTCTTTTTCGGCTAAAATCCAAGCCCTTTCATAAAATTTTTTAGCTTTTTGTAGTCTGCCAGCCATTCTATGCAATCGTGCTGCGTTGTACAGAAAAGTAGGTAATCCAATAACATCGTTTATTTTTTCAGCAATTATTACTGCTTCTTCAAATAAATTTAGTGCTTCTTCTATTCTTCCACGTGTGTCGTACACTAAAGCAGTTGAATTCATGAAATGGGCTAAAGACTCTTCATTATTATATTTTTTTGCAAGTTTTATCCCAGTCTCACTGCAACGAAGTGCATCATCGATTGATGTGAGTGACCAATAAATGAACCATGCAAGATGGTATTCTTGGAGATCGTTAACTGTATCAAGAATGGGTTTCATAAACTTTTGCAAGTCTACATCACATTTTTCCTCCTTTTTGATTGAAGGAGGCTTTGACTTCTTAAATATGATGGGCCACAATACATTTTCCAATAAATATGATGTATGGGTAACAACTTTGTAAAGTTTAGTTTTAATCTTTATTTTTTTGTACTCATTTGCCAGATCGACCAATATTTTATCCACTTGGGATTCTCCAGAACTAGAAGCTCTGTCATCAACACTATTATCCTCCACTGCTAAAACTTCGTAGGCATC
>SDNN01000082.1 GCA_004524425.1 Promethearchaeota archaeon | reverse complement strand
CTAAGGACCTCATGGTACTTTACAGATGATTATCAATTGGAAGAATTAAATCGAGGAAATGCTAAACTATTCTGGATGGAATTCTTTCAAAACAAGAAATTTCAGCCTGGAAGAGCACTATATGATTCGAAAGTCTCATATATCGAAAGCGATTATTATGAAGATGGACCAGGTTCACTAGATTATGATTATGAAAGAAAGCAGCTGCTGACGTATTGTTTGTTGGGTGCGCCAGAGGTAGATATTTATACCGATATTCCTAAAAATGCAACAAATCCGTTTACGAGACCCATATTTGAAGGGGAATTGCTTTCTTTCGTGGTGAGAGACAATAATAGCAATCCTATATCATGGCCAAGAGTACATCTGAACACTCCCGATGGAAAATATCGCACGTTATATGGGGACATCCAGGGAAAAGTTGATTTTCGACTTCCTGTACAAGAAAATGAAAATTACAGCGTGGTCATTACTGGTCATAACTTAAAACCCTCATATTTCAATTTTACAACTTTAGCAGATGATCTGGATCCTAAATTTGATGATGAAAATTACACTCCAAAATTAGCAACTGTATCTGATAATATCTGTTTTGAAGCTGATGTGCATGATTCACAATCCGGGATGCAAAGCGTATATTTATTGCAATCTAATTCTATAGACTTTGAAGATTACGAATTTCATGAAATGATCCACAGATTTGAATATGATGATGATATTTTTATGTGCACCCTACATAAATTAGACCCTGGAGAATATTATTTTTTACTAGTTGGAAGAGATTGGGCAAATAATAGAAAAACATTGGAGGATGAGATGGTTAAGATCTCAATTTCCACTCCAATTGCATATTACCTGCTTATTGTATCTTCCGTTTTGATTGTTTTTTTCGTAGGAGTTACATTTATCAAACATCACCAAGGATACAGAAAATATCTCAAGATTCTAAAACGTGAATGATGAAATTTATTTTTCTTCTTTTTTTCTATTAACTTGATTTTCTTTTTTTAAAGAGACCAGAAATTGGATCGATCTAAAGGTAGAAAGACCACCTTGACAAATTAATGCGATGCATATAAAGATTACAGCCATAATATCTTCTAAAACAAACAAAAAGACCAAAATTAAGAGCCCAGATAACGAAAATGTAAAGATGTGAGAGGTTTCTCCCACTATAATTTTCCATGTCTTAGAATTTTTTAGATGAGATTTAATTTCTTCTTTATAATTTTCTTCACCAACTTCTTTTATGTACCAACTTCCTTCTATATTGTTAGCAAAAAGAAAAAGACTCCAGAAAAATATGAATAGAGCAAAATAAAAATCTAAACATCCCAGAATGATGAGTGGAATTTGGAGAAATATTGCCCCCTTCCACCCAAGTCGGCGTGCAAGTTTATTGGTTTCAAGTTTTAATTCTTTAGTGACATATCTCGTGGAAATAATATCAAGAGCTCTGCCAATAATGACTATAATGGCGTTTATGATGTATTGATACCATTCCACGTTCTTTAATAATAGTTGAAATATCATATAGAATAGGGGGCTATTATAAATTGCTTATAGTGTTAATCTTTTGGTCTAAAAATTTAACTGTTACTATTTTAATCATTTTGAAAATGAATAAAATCAAGTGTAAATTTTATATTTTACCTCACGAGTGACGTGTCCGGGTATTATCTTCGAAAGCTATGACCGTAAGCGAACTCACAGTTTGGCATTTCCCATAGACAATAACTACAGTACTATTGCCAACGCTATCGAGTTTAACTTCCGGGTTCGGATGGTTCCGGCGTTAAGCTAAATGCTATACATGAGGTAAAATTATATTCTTTAAAGTAAAAGATAATAATTAAACTTTTTTAATTTAGACGATACTGATCATTGATCTATCATTTAATCCATTTTAAATTAATCAAAAAGTCATCCACTCGCACTAAATTTTTCCATCAGAATTTATGAATGCATGTTTTACTGGGTTTTATCATTTTAATTTTTAAACTACATTGATTATCAAAAATTAATTTTAAATGGAATCAATTATATGATCATACATCATAATTAATATCGATTCGGAAAAGTAAATGCCTAACAAAATAGTAGTTTTCTTCAAAAGAGTCATTAAACTATGGTTTGTAATTCTCATCATCATTATCCTCATTTTAGTTTTGTATGAACAAATAATAGCCGCAATTGTAATTACTATAATTGGTATTGCTTTACTTATTTTATCTTATATTCCAAGTATCATTCTAAAGGTTAGGATACTAAGATTCATGAAGGAATATTATCGAGTAGAAGATCGAACTATGGCAAAATATTTAAATAAACCATTAAGAAAAATTCAAAATTACATGTTTAAAATGTCCCAAAACCAAGTAAATAAAGATTGGGTCATAATTTTTCTTGAAAAGCACTATATTTTTTACCATAGCGAGTCAGTCAACAAAATAGTGGAATTATACACGCAAGGATATGATTTAAAAGAAATGCTTGAAGAATTAAAGGAATATGAAATTAAGACCAGGGTCGAGATCAAAACGATATTGGATACGTTAATTAAATACAATCGTTTAGAGGAAAGAAAAATTTCAGTGAAAGAGCGTAGAGAAAAAAAGCGATTTGAGAGCATTTAGCGATTAAGGTGTCTTGTGCTTGATAATTGTGAATCCATAAAAAAGTAAAACAAAAAAAATTAGCTTATTAAATGAATTTTAATCTAATTCTCCAAATTCATAATCGAAGCTATAATATTTTCTTATTGGTTTTTTTACGTTCCAGACACATTTAAGACCTTTTTCGAACTGCACGAGGTCTCCTTTCTTAAATTCTATTTTCTCTCCTGTAGCGTCGTCTACGACTTCAACCTCACCTTCAAGGACGTAGCAAGTTTCAGTATCTCCGTAAGACCAATCAAACTTACTCTTTTCTTTGCTCCATGTGCCCCAACTTTTCACCTTAATTTTTTCTAATTCATCTTCCGTTGGTACTTTTTTTTTCATTTTCATTTTTTTTACCCTCAATTTGAGAGAATAAACCGATATTCTAGACTTAGCTATGGGTTATATAATTTTCAAAAGAATTTATAATTTTGAGTGAAAAAAAATAATTTGGTTTTAATCATTCGATAAAAAACAACGGATTATCTTTTGTGATAATTTTAATAATAATGAGTTTTATTAGTGAATTAAAATAATTAAAATAAAAATAAAAAATTATATTTAGAATTAATATAATTTAAAATTATCTTAAAACGCGAACATATTAAAATTAAAATAATTATAATATTAAATCAATATTACGGGTTCTTCAATGCCAAAGAAATTTATACTGAAAATATTAACTGCGGGTGAAGGTGGGGTTGGCAAAACAACACTGTTACATCGCTACGTGGAGGGTAAATTTAGTGCAGATACTAAAATGACCATTGGAGTTGAATTCTTTCTAAAGGAAATAGAGCTTGACGGAAAGCAGTGCACGCTTCAGCTATGGGACTTTGGAGGGCAAGAACGTTTTAGATTCTTACTTGAAAGCTATGTTCTTGGGGCAAAAGGAGCACTCTTAATGTTTGATTTAACTAGGCCCATGACATTAGAAAATTTGCAACAGTGGGTGGACATTTGTCGTAGGGCAGATCCTTCTCTTCCCATTCTCTTTTTAGGAACAAAACTCGATTTGGAAAACGATATCATGGTAGATGATGATTATGCAGCACAATTTAAGGAGCGGTATAAACTCTTTGAATACATGAAAATATCTTCCAAATCAGGAGAAAATGTCAAGGAGGCATTTGAGTTATTAACCAAACAAATATTAGAGCGCCAAAACTTTTGAGCTACAAAAACATTAATTTAGTCGTACTCGATTCTAATTTTATTCTGGTTCCATTTCAATTTAAAATTGATTATTTAAACGAAATATACCTAAAAATGGAAGGAAAAACGAGATTTTATATTTTCAAGCAATGCTTAAACGAATTGGAAGCTAAAATGAAAAGAGAATCAATTTTTTCTAAATTTAGAAGGCAATACAAGGCGGGAATGAAATATTTGGAAATTAATGAGAAAGTGTATCCTCTCTATTTTGTTGATGAAGTTAAAGAAAAAGACGAAACTACAGATGATTTCTTATTAAGATGGTGTCTTGAATTTAAAAACGATTTTAGAAGGGTGTATATGGCTACGAATGATGCTGAGCTTCGTAGGAGAGCTAAAAATTCAAAAATTAATGTGATTTTTGTTAGAAAAGGTAAATATTTATTTATAGAAAGAAGCTAAAACATATTAAATATTATTTATTCTATAAATAAGATATTGGAAATTAGAAAAAAATAATTAAAGGTCATTTTAAAAGCAATCTAAGCATTACAAATAAAGTGTTTTAAACGATGAGTAAACCCATTGTTCTAAAAGTCTTAACCGCCGGAGAAGGTGGAGTTGGCAAAACTACTTTGTTGCATCGTTATGTCGAGGGAAAGTTCTCATCGGAGACTAAAATGACTATAGGAGTTGAATTCTTTTTAAAGGAGCTAGATATTGATGGGCAACCCGTGATGCTCCAATTATGGGATTTCGGCGGGCAGGATCGATTCAGATTTCTACTTGAAAGTTATGTAATAGGGGCGAGAGGCGCACTTTTGATGTTTGATTTAACCCGACCCATGACATTGGATAACATAGAACAATGGGTCAACATTTGTAGAAAACAGGATCCTAATTTACCAATTTTATTTCTTGGCACGAAACTTGACTTGGTTGATGAAATTTGTATTGAAAAGGATTATATAGCGGAGATCCAAGATTATTTCAACTTATTTGAATATTTAGAAATATCCTCAAAAACAGGAGAAAACGTTAAATTTTCATTCGAATGCATCACACGCGAGATTTTAAGAAGGATTTTAAAGTAAATTTTTAATCCTTAAAGCCTAGATAAATGATTTGAAATGAAGCATATTTTTTCATAATTTGTCATATTCTATTTAATATTATTGACCTTATTTCCTCTTTGGACAAATTTACTGGATTATTTTTTAAACTTGCACTGTCCACAATTTTATCAACATCATCATGACGAATAGAGTAGCTACCTAATCTATTTATTTTTAATTTTTCCGTCCATTCATCTAAAGTATTAATTAAAACTTTACAATAATGATCCACTTCATCAGGCTCCACATGTTCTTTTCCTTTTAACAATGCACCTATTTTCGCATGTTTTTTCAACCCCATTTCTCCTGATGAACCTGATTCCTGAAGTTTTTTGATATTCATCTTGGTCGCTTCTGCTAAAAGCGTTCCACATACTACCCCATGTGGTATGTCGAAGAAACCTCCGACTGGAGAGGCTAAACCATGAACTATCCCCAAACCTGCATTTGCTAAGGTAATTCCAGACATTAGAGATCCGTATGCGACATCTGCTCTTACCTTGACGTCTGATGCTCCTGTTGTACAGGCTTTAATGAGGCTTCTGCTCATGTGTTTCATTCCACTATAAGCTAATGCATCTGTCATCGGACTCGCGTTATTTGACACGTATGCTTCTAATAATTGCGTGAAAGCATCCATCCCACAAGCAGAGGAAATAGAAGGCGGACATGATAGCATGAGTTCGGGATCAATAATAGCGTAATTTGGTATCAGATTATCGTGGCGCAGTGATTTTTTAAAACCATCCGGACCAATTTTTGAAATGACTGCATTTTTTGTAGCTTCGCTTCCCGTTCCAGAGGTCGTTGGAATGGCAATGTACGGTATCTTCTCTCCATCATGCTGTTTCGTACCTACTCCTTCAAGATAATTTTCTATTGAATCCGTTTTAGGAATCATTGCTGAAATAGCTTTTCCCGCATCAGTCACGCTGCCTCCTCCGATGCCAATAACCACACCAATGTTTTTATTCCTATAATCCCCAGCATATTGGTCTATAATTGCTGGAGAAGGTTCGTGATCAATAGAAATGATGGAGTAATTAATTGACTTGTCTTGCATGACTGAAGTAATCTCATCCAATTTTCCTGATTGCTTAAGCGAGCTTCCACCTACAACGAGGAGCGCGTTATTTCCAAAATTTGGGATGATTTCATATAATTCCTTTAATTTACCGGCACCAAAAATTACATGTGGAATGCTTGCAAATTTGAAATTTAAATCCATGGCAATTCAAATCCATTTTCATCTAGTCTATTATTGAAGTAATATATTCTATTTCTTTTAAATGTCTAATTAAATCAAGTCTTGTTATAATTAAAAACACAAAACAATAATTTTTTTTAGAATAAGGTTGTTAATTTTATTTAGCAGTTTTTTATTATGAAATTATGTATTAATGGTGATATTCATTAAAAAAGTTCATGAGAATGATTTTGAGTATAGAGGTGGCCAATCGGGAGTGAAATACTTGATGCGCGGCCCTAGCATAGATTGGGGTTTGATTCGCTTGAAATCAGGAGAATTGATGGGATCTAAGCCTCACGGACATAATGAAATAGATGAAACTTTTTTTTTCATTGAGGGAGATGGGGTCATGATCATTGATGATAAAGAATATCCCGCACCCCAAGGGAGCGTGTTCTTGTGTGAGCCAAAAGAAATGCATAATATCAGAAATGACTCCAATAAACCGATTAAAATAGTGTTTATTAAAGGCGAGTATAAACCAGATGATAAAATCGAATGATAAAATATAAAATTAAGTTTAAATTTGAGTAAATAATCATGGCTAAAAAGAAGAAAAAACAAAGTAAAAAGTCAAGAAGGTCGCAAGATGAGGAAATCGTTCCTTCACGAATCAAAATGCCGAATAGGAGAATGGGAGAAATCATGGGAAGAGTGGTATCCATATTAGGCAATGACCGAATGGAAATTTTTGCGGAAGATAGCAAGCATTATATCGGAAGAATCAGAGGAAAAATAAAAAAACGAGTCTGGATCAGGCAAGGCGATTTAGTAATAATTAATCCTTGGGATTGGGAAACAGAAACAGAAGATAAAGGAAAATGCGAAATTACTTGGAGATACATGAAGAGCGAAATCTCTTGGTTGAAACGAAATAATAAAATTCCTTCCATTTTAGACATAGATAACATTCCAGTTTAATCGATTTTTATTATAAGAGAAGACTTTTTTTCGTTTAAGGAAAAGCAAAATTTTATAATTTAGAAAGACTTAATTTAATATATACTAATTTTTTCTAAGAAATTACAAATTAAGCCTAAATTAAATAAGGAAAAGTGAAGCTAAATGGCTGATCAAGAAGGAAAAATGGAAGAAACTCAAGGTGAAGATATAGAAGATGTTATAGACAGTGATTTAACAGAAGATTTAGAAGACATCACCACGTTATTTGCCGTTAGAACAACCATCAATCAAGAGAGTAATATATTAAAGCAAATATTTTATAGATTCCGGATCCTGGACACCATTCCGGATATCAAGGCGATGTTAGTCAGTCCCTTACTTCCAGGCTACATTTTTATTGAAGCAGCACAAAAAAGAGACGTACAAGTTGCCATTCAAGGCATACCCCACATAAAAGGAAGAATTGTCGGGCAAATTCGATTAGAAGAAATAAAACACGTTCTCGTGCCTCGTTCCGTGACGGAATTTCTCGAAGAAGGAGATACCGTTGAAATCATATCAGGCGTGTTTGAAGGTTCTCGAGCACTCGTCATGAGAATGCCGCATGATACTTCCAGCAGTGAAGAAGTAGTAGTTCGATTATTACAAGAAGAAACTCCAATCACCATTAAAATTCACGGGGATTATCTTAAATTAGTGGAGAAGAAAAGGAGAGAAGAAGAAGAAGTTGCACCCATCACAATTACTGCCGCTGAAACTGCCACTACAGATCTGGAAAAAATGATAAGCTTTGACGATGAGCTTGAAACAGAACTAGATGAAGAATACACTGAAGAAGTAGAGCGCACGGAATTCGAGGAGTTCGAGGAATATGAAGAGGATGAGGAGGACGACGAGTGGGCCAAGTTTGACGGATTCTAACTGATTCTCTCGAATTTTATTTATTTATTTTCCGTAAATACTGCATCTCCTTCATGATTTTTATTATATCTAAAAATTATATCATCAGAACGCTCGCTTCCGTTTTTGAAATAATATGCGTTGATCAATCTTGGTTCTTTCATTGATTGAACTTCCATTTGTTTCTGCCCAAGTCGGATATAAAAATCATTTTAGAACAGATTTTTAAATCAAAAGCATTATTAAACTAAGTAGAAAAAAAAGATCATGTTAATTGACTTTGTAACCAGTATTGACCATTAAGTACGAAAAGATCACAAGTCAAGTTGAGCATGAGATTTTATAATCAAGAAATATCAGCCAACATGATAAAAAACATCTTCATAATGAAAGCTACGACCGGAGAACTAATCTTTCATAAATCTTATGAAGATATTTTTGATGTAAAACTCACGAGCAGCTTTTTAAGCGCAATTTTCTCGTTTGTCAAGCAAACGCTTAAGACTGAAAAACTATCGGAAATCGAAGTCGGCCCTTTTAGATTCATCTTTGAAATAGAAAAAATAGGAAATGAAGAGCTAATGTTTGCCATATTTGCCGACAGAACAGATAACCTGGTTGAACTGAGAAATCAATTGCGCGAGGTTAAAAAACAATTCATGAATAAGTTCGAGGTTAATTATTTAACTGATTTCGATGGCGAAATCTCTAAATTCTTTGAATTTGAAAATAATATATTGAGTATAATGGAAAATAGCAAGAAACTGGTCTCAGAGGAGATTCGCAATGATTTATTGAGTGTCATCAATGAATTACATACCTTTTCTTCCTTCGTGTTGGCTTCAGCTTTATTAACGCAAACAGGCAGAGTTATCGTTTCCTTCTTGGATCCAAACGTGCTTTCTGAGATCATAAAACTTTTAGAAGCACGATTTCTAATTGGAAATAATAAAATTAATGAACTCATTACCCTCGAAAGTTTTGGCATCTTAAGTTTAACTGGTATTGATTCATATATTTCAGTGATACAATTCAAGGATAATTGTCCTTTTGAAACCGCCTTGATAATTTCTAAAAAATTTTCTTCCCGATTACGAAAATTAATTTTGTAAATCTGGTAATTAAATGTTTGAATCGATTAACCGAAAAGTCATTATTTAAAATTTTCACCGATAATTCTACTTAAGAAAATTAAAAAGCTAAATCATATTCTCTTATTTATACACTATTATCTAATAAATAACAAATAAGAATAAATAAAGTGATAAAGAACATGTTAAAAAAGTCTAATTATGCTCAAGCCATCAATGACGAGATCCTTGACAAGCTCAGCTTAAAAAACCGGTATGCTTTTGTGAATAATTGTCTTCAATCCATGTTAAGCCCAGACCAATTCAGTTTCTTCAGAAAAGTTCAGAGGTTCTGCATGAAATACGAAAAGAAGAACAACATCACCCACAGAACGGACGAGGACATTTATGCATGGATCCCTGATTTTGGAGCTGAAGGCTATATCAGTCGATTTCATGAATTCGACATGGTTGACTTGAATTATGATCCCTATGGAGCCGTACCAGATTTTTTAAGAAATCTGGCAATGGACATGTTCGATCCTCAATTTGCCATGGCTGGAGGAGCAACCGTTTTAGCTATAAACCCCCTCTATGAACATCATGAAAACTTACCAGTGAGACTCGATGCCTTGAAAGACTTAGCCACTGGTGAGGCTCCTGGCTGTATTTGCATAACTGAGCCAGAGCGGGGATCTGACGCGGTCCACCAACTTACGACCTGCACCGAGCAACCAGACGGGAGTTTCTTATTAAATGGAGAGAAGATTTACAACACCAACGCTCCCAAGTCCAAATGGGCGGTAGTTTATGCCACGACTGAAGCAAATAACGGTAACACGATGGCCCAATTCTTGGTAAACACGGCGTGGGATGGATGGAATTGTGAAAGAGTTTTCATTCCATGGGTACCGAAGGTTCATCTTGGCCATGAAATCCTGGAAAATTGTAAAGTTCCAGAAGAATACATTCTGGGTCCTGTAGGAAAAGGGCGCGAGCATCTGTTTGAGGGTTTAGTGCCAGAGCGAATCGGTATTGGAGCAATGGGCATTTCTGAGTGCTGGGGAGCACTGGCTCATGCGGTCATTTATGCCAACATGAGGAAGCAATTCAATCAAGAAATCTTAAAATTTCAAGGAGTTGGCTTTCTTTTGACAGAGCTGTGGTCTAAAACCACGAATTTAACGTGGGGCATCCTGAAATTTTGTGAAAATTTTGACGAGAAAATGGAGAAATTCGGAGGCAAGCTTCCAGCAAACATCTCACAGGCACTGGTGGCGTCTGCATCCCAATTCAAATACCATGCTACTGCTTTAACCAAGGACGTGTGTTATGAATGTGCTAATGTAATGGGTGGTGCGGGATTATGCGATAACACGCTCATGCATGATTACTTGAACATTTCACGCATTCAAGAAATAGTGGGCGGTTCAAGACAGATTCAACAATATATCATGTCCATGGCATTACGTCAATTGTTTAAGATGATTTAAACTTATTTTGCAAGAAAGTAAAGATACTTTCTTGTTTTTTATTTTAATTTTAAAATTTCAAAGTTAAATCTCGTTTTAAACATCACTTCTTCTATTAACAGGAAATTTTCTTATAGTCAAGATTGCCCATCGACTGATTTAATAAGATAAATGCTAGTCGTAAAAAATAGTTAATGGTATTTATATGACTGAATTTCTATAATTGATTGAAATATGAAGAATTAATAAAGAAAAAATAATAAATTGTAATTTAATTAATTATACGGACATTTTGTAAAGCGTTCTCAGGGCCATACTCATTATATATTGCTGGATTTGGCGGCTTCCCCCTACGATTTCTTGGATTCGGGAAATATTCATGTAATCATGCATTAAGGTGTTATCACAAAGGCCAGGACCCCCCATAACGTTGGCACATTCATAGCATACATCCTTTGACAGCATCGTGGCGTGGTATTTCAGTTGACTGGCACTGGCAACCATGACTTGTGCGATATTTTTGGGTAATTCTCCACCAAATTTTTCCTT
>SDNN01000081.1 GCA_004524425.1 Promethearchaeota archaeon | reverse complement strand
GTATCAAACAACAATTTACACGATTTTTGAAAAAACTCTGATTAAAATATAGAGAAGCAATAAATCTAAAATTCAACAATATTATGATAAAAGAAATTCGTAAAATTTTCATCATTGATTCAGAAGCAAAACCGGTATATATTCGGGAAAATTATATACAAGGCTCTGGACAAGTTAATTATGCCTTATTATCTAAATTCATCAAAGCCTTACAAATTTTTGCTAAAGAGTATGGTGATGATGAAGAAACTCGAATTATCGAAATGGGAGGTCAGAAGATTTTTGCCCTAAAGGATGAGTTTACAAATTTCCAGTATGTTATGGTTTGTCAAAAAGATTCTAATCATAAAAAAATGTTAAAAATTTTGAATAACATAAAAAATCTCTTTATCGAAAAATTCATGGGCAAGTATCATTCTGATAATGAAACTAAGACGCAAGCCATGAATTCTTTTATTCTTGGTTTAAATGAAATATTAGAACCAGTTTCAAAATGGGAAAATTTGTTTAGATCTTAATAAAATACGTTATTGGCCCATTTATTTTATCAAAAATAAATCTTATTTTATTTATTTTCTGATATAATTCAAAATGTTAAATTTAAGAATTAAAACAAAAAAAGCATTAAAATTAGGAAAAAAAAAGTTATTTAACTGCGATTTTTTTCTTTTCCTTCTCTTCGATTTCTTTCTTAGGTAGGTCCAATTTCAAGATTCCCTTTTCTAAAGTGGCATCAATTTTATTCTCATCAACGTTTTCAGGTAATTCAAAGCTTCTGAAATAACTAGAACTGCTATATTCTCTTCTGACATATCCTTCTTTTTTCTCCTCATGTTCTGCCTTTTTCTCTCCTTTGATTTCCAATTGACCATCATGAATGGTCACTTCTAGATCACCTTTATCTAAACCAGGTAACTCAGCAGTCATGTGAAATGCGTGATCATCTTCACTAACATTGGCTAAAGGAGTTCGGAAAAACCTATCTTCATCAAAATCGAAAGATTTAATATCGAATAATCTTCGTGGACGCCAAAACATGTCATCAAACCATCTGGTCATCTCGTTGAATAGACTGTCCATTCTCCTGAATACAGATAATGGTTTTCTTTCTTCCCTAACGGCAAGGTCTTGCTCTTTTTTGCCTTCTTCCTTAGTTTCTTCCACATGCTCGGATGTTTCTTCACTTTTTACTTCAACTTTTTTTTCTTCTTTCACATCTGACATTAAATTTTTTCACCTCTCTCTAATCTTTGATTGTCAATATATATATGTCAATCTATGGTTTACATAAATTAATCACCCTTTTTAAAAGTTATGTTTTTAGAATTTAAATGGAGAACGAGCTCAAATTATAGCAATTAAATATTTAAAAATTTTTTTGAGAATTTTGGAAAAATTGTTTTTAACTTTATATCTGGTTAATTTCTTCCTTTTCTAAGTACTTTTCCGGCTAAATTTTTAGCATGAAATTTGCCACGCTCAAGCATTATCTTGCCGTTAACGAGCACGTGTTCTATGCCTTCAGATAGCTCATAGGGTTTAGTATAAGATGATTGATTCATGACCTCTTTAGGATTGAATATTGTGATGTCTGCGAAATAATCTCTTTTGATAATACCTCGATCTTTTATTTGCATTTGTTCGGCAGGAAGAGAAGTCATCTTGCGAACAGCCTCTTCTTGCGTGAATAGTTCTTTTTCTCTTGCGAATGTTCCTAAAACCTTGGTGAAATTTCCATAAGCTACCGGAGATATGGTATTTAATCCTGCACCAACGATATCAGTTCCTATAGAACAATTAGGATTAGAAAAGAGCGTGCCCAAGAAATCTTCCGCCATTGGATTATCAAATTGACCAGAATGAAAGTACAATTCACCATTCTCCTCAATAACTAAATCAATAAATGCTTCAATGGGTTTCTTATTTAACTCATTTGCAATATCCTTTAATCTCATGTTTTCAAATTTCTTGTTTTTTTGTTCACGGAAACCTGAAAGTAAAATGAAATCATTATATTCTTTATCGACCCAATAATTATTTTCCCATGGGGGCCATTTAGGTTTAATATTAGAGATTTCATCAATAACTTTTTGCCGTATCTTCTTATCATTTAATTGCTCAAGATTCAATCCACCATCAAATAACCAAGGAGGAAAAAGACCGAGAATTGGTCCACAAGAGATTGCCCAAGGAATATTATCATGGCCAATTTTAATTCCTCTATCAATTCCTTCCTCAACAGCCTTCAAAGATAGTTTTCTTATCCTTCCTATACCGCCTCCAGCATGATGAGAAATATGTAAGGGGATGTTGTTTTTTTCAGCAACAATGATTACTTCCTCTATAGCTTTAGCATATAGCTTGCTAAATATACCTCTAGTATGGGGAACTATGGGCAATTTATATTCAGTCAATACAGAGGCTAATTCAATCAGCTCTTCCGTATTAGAATAGATGCCAGGGACATAACCTAAGCCAAGCGAAAGTCCGAATGAACCCGCATCAATAGATTCTTTTAAAAGTCTTTTCATTTCATTCAAATCTTCAGCATCCGCGAATCTTTTTTGGAATCCCATGACGTTAGTTCGTAGTGTATTATGTCCCGTTAAAAGTACTACATTTACGACTTGTCCGATCTTTTCCAAATGACTTAAAAATTCTGCCATTGAGGTCCATTCATATTTTAAACCATCTTTCGGTAGAGCAAAATTCCAATATGTGTTAATTAATTCATCATACTCATGGTTTATGGGTGCTGGACTATACCCACAATTACCTGAAACGATGGTGGTACATCCTTGACGTATCCAATTTTCTAATACTTCTATTCGCTGATCTGATGGAAGTAAAAAGTCAAGATGGGAATGAACATCAATAAAACCTGGAGCAACAGCCAAACCTTCAGCATCAATTATCTCCGAAGCATCAATACCCTTCAAATCTCCGATTTCATTTATTTTTTCTTCACTAACTAAGAGGTCTGCTTTAAATGCTGAAGCTCCAGTACCATCCATTATTAAACCGTTCTTTATTAATATAGTGTGATTCATTTTACAACTAAAAAATATCTGATATTAATCCATTTCTTTTGATAGATTTAAACCTATTTTTTTAAAAAAGTGTTTCATGAGGTTTTTTAAGAATTTAAATTGATTTTATTTCTTTGAACCTCATGTTAATCAATGATAAATGTTTAAAGTCTAAAATCTAATTATAAAGATAATAGATTAAATTGCTTAGAATTGATAACCAGGATCATTAGAATTGACAGGAACAAATCATACTCAGAATTTGAAAAATAAGAAAACTGAATCATCGTTATCTGAGCCAGAAATGAAAGATAACGATATATATCAGTATGAATGTAAGAAATGTGGTGAATGTTGTCGAGCTGGATTTGAAGTTGTAATTGAAAAACAAGACGTTACAAAATGGATTGAAGCCAAGAAGGATTTTTATTCTAACTACCTCCAAATTGACCCAAAATGCATTTCTCTAGAAGGTTTAGCAGGATATCATATTGAAGAGAAAAATGCTATTCAAACTATAAGAAACAGGTTTAAAAAAAATGAACAAGAAGCCAAAATCAAAGAATTGAAAAATTTCATAATCAAAAAGCATTCATATTTAGGAAAAGGCAAACCATTGCCCGTGTATACCTTCATGAAAAATTTTGGTAGAATGCCTATTTTAGTTCCACAGAGTTTAGAAATTGTACTTCAGGGTTTAGAATGGAATTTAGTATATATAATTAATTTTGAACCAGGAGGATATTGTCCATTCTTAAAAAATAATTTATGTTCAATTCATGAGGTAAAACCTAATGTTTGTGCCAGATTTCCTTACGATGAGGAGGGAAATTTACGAATAGATGACTTTTTCATAAAAATCTGCAAGGGAATTAAAAAGCATTAATTTTGTTATAAAAAAAATTCGATGATTAAAGAAATAAAAAGAATAAAATAGCGATTGTAAAATTTAAAGATTAATATTTTGGAATCATTTTTAGCACTACATCCATCGCTTCTATGAACTTGTCGTTATCCTCAGGTGTGTGTTGCAAGCATGTGAACGCTCGGTTTCCATATTTAGTTATCACGCCTTCTGACATCATTATGGTTGCGATATCATCCACGCACTTTTTACGATACACGGCCTTGGGAATATTTTCCATGTCTCTAATATCCATGCACAACGGCGAAAAAGTTTCATAATGAACAATTGATTTGTAATTATAGGCAAAATAGGGGCGTTCATGTTCTTCAAAGAGGATGTTTAATTTTTTAACTAGATCATCGCCGGCTTTTGCAGCTTTATCTATTGCATTTTGTTCTTCAATGAATTTAATACCCCAGTATGTTGCAGCTACTGAAAGGGGATTTCCCCTTATAGTTCCACTTACAGAGGCCTTTTTTCCGGACACATCAATACCACCTTCGACTACACCCATTACATCTGCCCTTCCTCCGATAGCTCCGGTGGATGGATATCCTTGAGTAAGAATTTTGCCAAATACTGTCAGATCTGGCTTAATATTGAAGTATTTTTGAGCGCCCCCTAAATCTAATCTGAATCCAGTCACCACCTCATCAAAAATGAGCAAGGTATCATATTGATCACATAATTCTCTAACTGCCTTGTTAAACTCTGGTGGAACTGGAAGAGCACCTGATTCAGCTCCTAAAGGTTCTACGAGTACAGCAGCGACTCCGCTTCTCTTTGCTGACCATTTTTTGAGATTTTCTTCTAAAAGTTCAAGATTGTTTGGTTCTAGAGAAATAGTGTCTTTATAACAACCTCGAGGAATCCCATCCGATTCCATGGCCCCCGAAAAAGGAATATGTATGTCATAATTCAATTGATCAGACCAACCATGATAAGATCCTCCGAATTTGATAATCTTATCTTTACCCGTGAATACTCGCGCTATTCGAATAGCAGCCATATCTGCTTCAGTGCCAGATTGAAAATACATCATTCGTTCTATAGACGGGACGTGCTTCTGCACTAATTTAATGGCTTTATTCTCCCATTCGCAGTTCCAATATAAATCTGGAGAAAGATCCTGAAGGACTTTGATAATCTCCTCTCTAAATGGAGGATAATTGTGTCCCAAAATACACGCTCCAGCACTCATTAAATAGTCAATGTATTCATTATCATCAACATCCCACATTCGGGTGCCAAGCGTTCTTTTCATCGTGACTACATAAGGATCCTTGAGAGCCATTTGATGCTGACTTCCTCCCGGGATTAATTTACTCAATTCTTCAGCTAGAGGCTTCGATTTTGGAGTTTTCTCCATTATTTTCTTGCGCACTTTTGCCATGTCTTCTTCTGAAAATCCTTTCACTTCATTTTCTCTAATAACTGCAATCCTTTTCTGAATTTCTTCATAATCCATTATTTTATTACCACACGATAAAAATTTAATTTAATATTAAAATTTAATATTAAAAAATTATAATAATAATTTATAATTTATTTAATAAATCAATTATTTAATATTTTGTTTATTAAACAATTTATATCCATGGAAATGAGTCAAAATGAACGAATCTGAACTACATGAATTGAGCGCGGAACAAATTAAGCAATTAAAAACTCAAATAAAAAATCAAGTAGAAACCGTAGAAGCAATAAATAACATGACGCGTTTAAGAATTCTTCTTCTTCTTTGGATCTATGAAGAACAAAGCATAAATGATTTGCGTGAGAAATTAGGAAAGAGTTGGCCAACTGTGACTAAACATCTTGAGATTTTGGAAGAATCAGGGATTTTAAATACGCGTGAAGTAAAATCTCGAGGACCTTACAGTAAAAAAATTTATTCTGTAAAACCAGATTTGCTTAAATCGACGAGATTACAGCTTGATTTCTTGAAATTACCACCCAAAGATGTAGTAGAAATTATCTCACATGATCTTAAGTCGGATGAAGAAACTTTAGATATAATTAAAAAAATATTTGAAGACTTTCCACCATATTATGAGGAACTTGAGAGAAATCTAAGGGAAATAAGTCCAACGAGACAAAATTTAGAAGAATTTTATCTCAAAAAACACGTGAACTTTTACGTAGAATTATTGGATGAGGAGGAATTTGAATTCTATTTTAATAAATATCTCGAATTTTTAAAAGATTTAGAAACATTTAGAACCGAGAGAAAGAAGAAAAAGAAGCAGAAAATGACTAAAAAACATTATGCGGTATTCGATTTGATTCTACCCCTAAAGGAAATTCAAGAAGCGAGAACTAAACGACTCTGGAAAAAATAACGATAATATTTTGACTCATTGTAATTAAAACAAAATGAAAATTAACAAATCAAAAAGGTAGAATTAAAAAATGCCAAGAGTAATAGACTCAGTTGTTGATACGATAATAGACGCGGGAATTGATTATGTTTTTGGATTGCCAGGTGGTGTTTCAGGCTTTATTCTGGAAGAGTTTTATAAGCGATCCGACCAAATTAATACGATTATAGCTCGCCATGAAAACTCAGCATCAATAATGGCAGACATGTATGGAAGAATGACCAGAAAACCAGGTATATTATTGGGGCAAGGACCATTTATCGCCACTAATGGAGGATTAGGTATAATTGAAGCGTTTCATGCAGGTGTTCCCATGGTAATTTTAACCGAAACTTCTGATTATCATGGAAATAGTTTACAAGCTTGCTATCAAAGTGGTACAGGAGAATATGGCACAGTCGATATTCGGAATATTTTTAAATCAATGACTAAATATACTGCCTATCCAACAGAACCGGAAGAAGTCCCATATGCCGTACAACTTGCCATTAAGCATGCCACGTCTGGGCGCCCAGGACCTGCCTGCGTGTTTACCAGATGGAATGTATGGACGAACGTCATAGATGATCTATCATCTTTAGAAGTACCTATTTATCCTATTGAAGGACATCTTAGGGTAACCCCTCCGTGCATTTCGGATTTAGATGCTCAAAAAATAGCAAATCTATTAATCGCAGCCGATAATCCGGTGATGATATGTGGGCGCGGCGTGCATGCCTCAGCAGCTTATGATGAAGTTTTACAATTAGCGGAAATGATTGGCATGCCCGTGGCTACTTCTTATATGGGAAAAGGGTCAATACCGGAAGTTCATGATCTAGCCTTAGGAGTAATGGCTAGCTTTGGTCAACAATTGGCTGATGACATGATCAAAAATGCTGATGTTATTTTAGCTGTAGGAACTTGTTTGGCTCCAGATAATACAAATAATTGTAGCCCAGAATTTATAGATGTAAAGTGGCAGAAAATCATACATATCGATATTGAACCCAGAAATGCTGGATGGACCTATCCAGTAACTATAGGAGTCACATCTGACGCAAAATTAGCGCTTCAAAAGATCATTCATGCAATAAGTTCAAAAATGGAATATTTCAAAGTAGATGTGAATCAAAGAATTTCCGATTTGCTTGAACTTAAAAAAATTGAAGAAAAAGAGTTCTTCACGTCAAAGAAGTATGATTCAGAAGAAACTCCAGTCCAACCTGAAAGTGTCGTAAGAGTATTAAATGAATTAACTGATGAAGATGATTTACTCGTTCTTGATGCTGGAAATAACCGAATGTGGTTCACTAGACTTTTTAAAACCCAATACGCCGGTCAAATTTATGGGGCAGGAGGAGTTGCTGCTATGGGATGGGGTCCAAATGCCAGTTTAATCGCGCAAATGCTCAATAAGGATAAAAAAGTGATCTCGATAGCTGGTGATGGTAGTTTTGCCATGATGATCTATGTTCTACAGACTGCAAAACAATATGATCTTCCCATAAGCTATATGATCTTCAATGATGGACACTTAGGAAATATTAGGGATGTTTTGTCCAGGAAGGGTCGAGATTTATCGATAATCCCTGGATTGAACTTTGCTGAAATTGCAAAGGGCATGGGTGTAGAGGGTGTTAGAGTAGAGAATTATGACGAGCTGTATCCTAAATTAGAAGAGAGTTTAAAGAGTGACCATACTACATTAACGGATATATTGATTGATCAAAAAGCATCTCATTTGCGTATAAGACGATCTTAATTTAAATTATATAATCAAATTACAAAAAAATAAAAAAGAAAAAGTAGTTGAAATAAAAAGCAAAGGTGTAAAATCATTATGCCAAACGGTTATATGGGTAAAATTTTATGGGTTGATCTTTCTGATGAATCATTCAAAGAAGAAAAAATATCAGATGAGATTTATCGCCAGTATTTAGGAGGATATGGGCTTGCCGCGAAATTAATATATGAAAACATGCCAAAAAAATCAAATCCCCTCGGACCTGATGCGATCCTAGCTTTTTTTCCCGGATTATTAACAGGTTCTACTGCACCATTGACAGGAAGATACATGGTGGCAGGCAAGTCCCCTTTAACTGGGACTTGGGGAGATTCTCACTGTGGTGGATTTTTTGGACCAGAAATTAAAAAGTGTGGTTATGATGGTATCTTAATTAAAGGAATTGCCAAGTCTCCCAAAATCATCTCAATTATCAATGATAAAAAGGAAATCATTGATGCTACGGCATATTGGGGATTAGATACCGTCGAAATAGAAGATAAATTAAATCAAGAATTTAAAGGTGCTCGAATCGCTTCTATAGGTCCTGCGGGAGAGAATTTATCGTTGATTGCTGGTATCGTGAATGATAAGGGAAGAATTGCTGCAAGATCGGGATTGGGAGCTGTTATGGGATCGAAAAAACTTAAAGCGCTGGTACTTAAGGGAAATAAGGAAATACCGTTCGCGGATAAGGAATTCATGACCGAATTAACTAAAGAATATAACAAGGGAATAAGAGAGGCAGATGCAGGATCCATTCAATTGTGGCGTGATATAGGAACTCCTTGGATGAATGACATTGTTACCAAAACCGGTGATACTCCGATTAAAAATTGGGGAGGTGTAGCAGCAGAGCATTATCCCGATGAAAAACTTGATAACATATTAGGATCAGAGTTTGAAAAATATAAGGAGAGAAAATTTGGATGTTTCGCATGCCCTGTTGCGTGTGGTGCTTTGTTAAAGGTTCCAGATCTTAATATTGATGAAACGCATCGCCCCGAATATGAAACTTGTGCTTCATTCGGGCAGCTCTTATTGAACGATGATCTCGATTCAATAATAAAAATAAATGATATGTGCAACCGGGCAGGGATGGATACGATTTCTGCTGGTGGAACTTTAGCATTTGCTGTCGAGTGTTTCGAGAACGGTATTTTGGGTTTAGATGACACGGAGGGTCTAAAATTAAAATGGGGAGATGCAGAAAATTACATCAAGATCATGGATAAAATGATAAATCGCGAAGGAATTGGTGATGTTTTAGCGGACGGTTCTAAAATTGCCTCAGAAAAGATTCAAAGGGGTTCTGAACAATATGCAATTCATTCTTTAGGACAAGAATTAGCTATGCATTCACCCAAATATTATAAATCATTAGGCATGTCATATGCATTTGATCCCACTCCCGGAAGACATACTTCAGGGACTTTAGATATGATGATTGGAGGTCCAATGTTAAAGGCTAATGGGTTATTTGAAGGTTTTGCCCTTCCAAAAAAATTCAAGCGCCCTGGTGAAGGTAGAAATGAAGCTCTACAGGTCTGCTCTTGTTTATGGCAAGCCACAAGCTGCATGGGGTTATGTCAATTTGCATATTTCTTTCAAAAATACCCTCTACTAGAATTGATCAAGGCGGTTGTTGGATGGGAGATGGATTTCGAAGAGATCTTAGCAATAGGTAAGCGTATCCAAACATTAAGAGAAGCTTTTACATTGAGAGAAGGTATAGATATAGCAGATAACGAGATCCCAAAAAGATCTGTTGGAGTTAATTATAAAGCAGATTATGAATCTTATTGTGAACATATTGGATGGAATCCTGAAACTGGTAAGCCCTTGGAAAAGACGTTGAATGACCTCAATTTGGACTTTGTGATTAAAGACTTTTATTAATTCAATTTTTTTTAAAATTTTTAATTTATTAGCTTTATAAAGATAAAAAGCTCATTTTACTAACATTAAGACTAAAGAAAAAGTAATAATTTTCATAAGAATTATTAAATAATTTAATGTTAAATTAATATTAAAAAATAATATTAATTTTCTAAAAAAATAATATAAATATCTTAATGGTGTATCGAGATATGGCAGAAACAGTTGAAAAATCAAAATATTCCAAAATGGTTCATGTTAGTTATGGCATTGGAGGCTTCCTAGATAATTTTTTTACCGCAGCCTTCACCGTTAGAGTTCTGGAATTCTATGAAAATGAACTCCTCCTATCTATCTTTTGGATTGGGCTTGCATTTGGAATCTATGGTTTCTGGAACATGATTAATGACCCTTTATTGGGGTGGTTATCTGATCGAAAAACACGTTTTACAAGAAAGTGGGGTAGAAGATATCCTTGGTTTGCGGTTGGTGCGCTTGCCTATGCTTGGATTTATCTGCTCATTTTCATAGTGCCCTTTGGCGATGATTTCGGCATGTTCATGTGGCTATTAATTACAATCTGCATATTTGAAGCTCTTTTTTCGTTGTGGCAAATAAATTATTTATCACTTTTCCCTGATAAGTTTCGATCTAATTTCGAAAGGACCAAAGTGGGCGCGTGGAATACTATTTGGGGCTTAATAGGCATTGTATTAGGCGTAGCTTTACCACCGCTTATAATAGAATATGGGGATGTTGGAAGTTACATAATTGCTGGCATCATAGTTAGTATAGTAGGTTTTGTATTAGCCATCTTTTCCCTCCCGGGAATGAAGGAAGATGAAGAGTTAATAGAGCGACAAATACGAATTCTGGACCAGCAAAAAGAACAAGAATCCTTTGTGAAGAGCACTAAGAGAGCGCTGAAAAATAAAAATTTTCTATCCTACGTATTAACTTATATGGGACATATGGTCATGACCACAATGATGCTCGGGTCTCTTGCATATTATAATAAATATATAATCGGCTCGTCAGCTGAAGAGAACGAGATTATCATGGCCTTAGCATTTTTACTTGCTGTTCTTTTGGCCATCCCGGTTTGGAGCTATATCGGGAGAAAATTCGGAAACAAAAAAGCATTTGTATGGGGAACTTTCATCACCACGTTCTTGTTCATACCGCTCTTCTTCGTGAGTGACTTGCTATTAAGTGCATT
>SDNN01000080.1 GCA_004524425.1 Promethearchaeota archaeon | reverse complement strand
TCGTTTATTCAATTTATCTTGAAGCTTATTAACGGTTTCCACTAATGAGGGACCACATCCATAAATTAGAATAATTTTCTTTTCTTCTAGCTTTCTATTAAAACAACGCAGAACATCCTCAACATTCCAGTCTCTACCTTTTTTATTTAATATATTGCAGAGAAACTCACGCGCATCTTGATCCTTTTGGTGATTAAAGCCAAAATCTCTTAAGATTTTAAAATACCACTCTTTAAATTCGACGTAAAAATCTAATTGATCTTTAAATGATAAATCCATTATGGTTTAGAACTTTGTTAGGTATATCGGATAAATAACTTTTAAATTGTTAATATAATTAATTCTATCATATACTTAAATTCAATTTTAATTAAATAACCATAATAAAAACGTTTAAGGAATTGATGAAACATGGCTCGATATTTTACTAAAACCCATCAATGGTTTGATGATGGGTCAAAGGAAGTCGGAATTACTCCATATGCTGCCGAGGCACTTGGTGAGATTAGTTTTGTTGATTTAGAAGGCATAAGCGGTGCTTCTCTTGAACAAATAAAGATGTCGGGAGACGAACCTGCTTCTGATCCAATTGATGCTACCATTGAAAGCTCTAAAGCTGTAGGTGACATTTATTCTCCTGTGAGTGGAACCGTCACCGCTATCAATGAGGATTTGATGGATGAACCAGAAAAAATTAATGAAGATGCTTTTGCCGCATGGCTTTTCAAGATTGATCCTTCTAACTGGGATGCAGAAAAAGGCAATCTATTAGATGAAGCGGCATATAATGATTATGTAAAAACTTTAGAGTAATTGAAAAATTCAAACAACAATATATATTACTTTTTTCTTTTTTTTAAATTAATTGAATTGAGCGCAATTTCATGAATGATCTAAATAAATTTACTGTGGGTTTAATTATAAATCCCATCTCAGGTATGGGGGGTTCTGTTGGGCTAAAAGGTACAGATGGAGAAAAAATTTTAAAAAAAGCTATTGAATTAGGCGCACAACCAAATGCCATGAATAGAACTAAAGAATTCTTAAACGAACTCATACCTATAAAATCCAAATTAAAATTTGTGACTTGCCCTAAATACATGGGAGCATCTGTTTTAGAAGAAATGGGGTTTGACTATTTGATATTGGACCACCCAGAATTCCAAGAAATAGAACATTACCATGATACAAATGCTCAGCATACAAAAACTGCCGCCACCATAATGAAAGAACATAAAAATTTAGTAATTATCATCTTTGTTGGAGGTGATGGGACGGCTAGAGATATGGTTGAAGCCATTAACGATGAAAAACCGTGTTTGGGAATACCCGCAGGGGTCAAGATTTATTCAAGCGTGTTTTCTATTAATCCAAAAACTGCTGCTTCTCTCATTATGCAATTTTTATGGGAAGAATCTGCTCTAAAAGAATCTGAAGTCCTAGATATTGATGAAGAAGAATATAGAAAAGGTAAGCTTGTATCTAAATTACATGGATACTTACTTACGCCATATATTCCAGATTTCATTCAATCATCAAAAATGAGTTCTCCTGATAATGATTCAACTAATCAAGAACGAATCGCTCGAAGGATTATTGAGGATTTTAAAAAAGACGTCTATTATCTAATTGGTCCTGGTACTACCACTAAAGCAATAACTGATCTTCTTAATCAAAAAAAGACAGTTTTAGGTGTAGATTTACTTCTTAATAATAGAATATTGATGCATGATTTGAACGAACAACAAATCCTTAATCAGGTCAATAAAAAAGAGGCTAAAATAATTGTCTCTCCCATTGGCAAGCAAGGATTCCTATTTGGGCGAGGAAACCTTCAATTTACTCCTGATGTTTTAAGAATAGTAGGATCCAAAAATATAATCATCGCATGCACGATTTATAAACTTCAAAACATACCAAATCAACGATTAAGATTAGATACGAGAGATGCGGCCCTAGATGAGATGATGAGAGGATTGTACAAAGTATTTGTGGATTATGCCCAGATCAAAATCTGCAAAGTTGAATAAATTATACTTTTCAAAAAATTAATTTCTGTAAATTTTAAAACGCAGGAATGGTATTACAATTCCCACCAGGCCGTTTTCCCAAGCTTGACCGTCAGCATATACTGTAATGAGATGAAGGCGCTAATTATCAATATGAAACCAATAACTAATATTCTCAGTGCTAGATTTCTATTATATGAATATTTAGATGCTTGATATAATAATAAAAAACCCGTAGATGAGACAAATAACAAAATTGAAGCAACGATACCTTCCACTATGAAACTTTCTTGAATTGAAGGGTAAAGAAATATTGGATCCCCTGCGGAGTCTGCTCCTAGTGCTGGTGTTTCCCGATAGAGTAAATATACCACTCCAACTTGAAGAATAAATAGTATGGCATAAATTAAAATCAATCCGAATGTTTTAGACGGTGTTGGTAAAACTATTCTTCGACCTGCTACTTTTGGATAAGAAATTTTCGGTTTTCTTAGTTTACTCCCAAAAAGCCAAGGAGTTTTTTCTTTTATTCTCTCTCCAATGGTTTTTGAACCACTAATATCTAATTCTTCCTTGCCTTTTTCTATTCTTTCTCGTTTTGACATGATAATAAAAAATTCTATTCAGTACTTAAGTTATTTAATTCATTTTAAATTAAAATATTTTTTCCTATTATTCTTAAATAAAAAGGACGATTTTAATTAAGGTTGTTTAATAAAGTGATTAAAAAGATCCAAATTTTTTCCACGCTAGCAATTTTTAAACGCTCTTCTGGGGAATGTCCACCTTCTACTGTTGGACCAATAGATATCATTTCCATGGCGGGAAAGTGCTTTTTTAAAATGCCACATTCTAATCCAGCATGAATCGCTTGCGTATTTACCTCCTTTTTAAATAATTCTTTATATGTTTCTTGGGCAGCTCTTAATAATTTAGAATCAAAATCAGGATCCCACCCAGGATAATCTCCAGTATGGATTATATCAATATTAACATCCGCTAATTTAAATAAAGCTTCTATCTTTTCATAAATTATTTTCTTAGAGATCTCATGCATGCTTCTTTGACTCGTAGTGATCTTAATTTGTTGATCGCGAGTATTGATTGAAGCCAGATTGGTTGAAGTATATACCAAATCTGAAATTCTTGGATGCATTGATATGGGTCCATTTGGCATGACATAAAGCAGGTGAAGTAATTTCTCATTCAAAGTTTTTGGTAATACATTATAATTATCAGAGCTAATAATTGATTTTACGGTAAATTTCATGTTTGGTTCTATTTTTGAAATTCCTTGCTCTATTTCACCAATTATGAGATTAATAAACTCGATTATTTTTTCACTGTCCTTTTTTCGCGCAAAAAAGGTTGCTTCTGCTTCTCTTGGTATGGCGTTGGCACGGTTTCCGCCATTGATGGATTTTATAAAAATTGGATATTCGTTATTGACCTTCCATAAGATTTTACTGATTATTTTAATGGCATTAGCCCTCCCTCGATGTATGTCTGTACCTGAATGCCCTCCTAATAAACCCCCGACTGAAATTTTTATAGCACTGCTTCTTTCACTATATTCCCTAACGGAAATGTAATCAAAATCAATTATTCCGAGGGTGGTTATTCCTCCTGCACATCCTATGATAAATTTATCATCTTCTTCACCGTCTAAATTAATGAGGTATTTTCCATCTATTAAATTCTTATCCATTTTAAAAGCTCCGACTAATCCTATTTCTTCATCAACAGTAAATAATAAATCTAATGCGATTCCATCAAAATTTAACTCATCATTATGAAGTTTTTTCATCATGGTCAATTGAAAAGCAATACCTACTCCATCATCAGCACCCAACGTGGTACCTTCAGCAGTTAACCATACTTCTTTATCGATTTCAATAACTTTTAACTTAAGTGGATCTTTGCTAAAATCGTGAATTACATCCTGATTTTTTTCACAGACCATATCCATGTGACTCTGTAACACAACCCTAATTTTTCCTTCTTCATCGTTTGGAGATATTCTGACTACAAGATTTCCCACTTTGTCTGTTTTTGTTTCATAATTACATTTTTGAGCTTCTTTTATTATGAACTTGCGAATGAGCTTTTCATTCCCAGAACAACGAGGGATCTTTGATATCTGATCAAAATATTCCCAAAATTCCTTTGGTTCTGTTAAATCTTCTAATGACACGTTAAAATCCCATCCATCAAAATTTAAATAAGGATTAGCTTATAATATTTATAAAATATATTTTATTCCCTTAAAACTTTAATTGTGAATTAAGTAAATGAGCTGGAAGGATCTTTATTCAGAAGTTAAGAAAAGGAAAATGCAGGCTCTGAATAAAGGAAATGTCGTAAAAGCGGTTGAAGAACATGGCAAGGTATTGTGCATAAACGGGAGGTTTGAAAAACCAAAAAAGATCATAAAGAACTTATATGCGGCCAAAAAGAAAATCATTGATCCTTCAGATGTCCTAAAACACGACCTAAATAAATACGATTTAGTAATTGTTGGTTGTCCTGGTGATCAAATTTTACCTGCTGCTTTACTCAGGTTAAAACAATATGTGATACAAGGAGGGTGGGTCCTAACAACAGATTGGTGCATTAAATTTGTTATAGAAACCATGTTTCCTGGATATATCAGGTGGAATAGAGAAAGAACTGATGATGCAGTGGTCGCATGTCAAATATTAGAACCCAATCACCCTTTCTTAGATGGTGTTTTGCGTGAAATCCGTCAAGAAAAATGGTCAAAAGCTCAAAATATAAAAAAAGATGAATTTAGATGGTGGCTTGAACGAAGATCTTTTCCAATTCAAAATTTAGACCCGAAAAGAGTATCAGTATTGATTTCCTCTCGTGAATTAGGACAAAAGTGGGGAGATTCTCCTATTCTATGTTTTTTCAATTATGGAAAAAATGGAGGTAGAGTCATTCACATGATTTCTCATACTCATCTCCAAAAAGGAGAAATGAAGGGTAAGTATGCTTCGGCCTTGATTCTATCAAATATCATCGATGAAAAAATATCTCAAAAATTAAATATTTCAAAACCTCAGCCTCCCCATTATGTTGATTCTTCAGCCTTGGAATCCCAAGCGCACCATTCTCAAGAACGATTAGATGATCCCTGGTTGAACGTAGCACCAGAAAATGAGTATTTAACTCCAGCCACATCGCAAGGAGGGGTAAATCTGACGGCTACTTCTCAAATTGTTGAAGCTAATGATACTAATTTTTCTTTTTCCAGTCAATGTGCTTACTGCGGTCATGATTTTATAGATTTTAAGGGAAAACTTTATCTTTGTAAGGAATGTGGTGCCCCTTATCATGATAAATGCCTCAATGTTCAGATAAATGAAGGTACATGTAAGAATTGCAATAGAATTTTATTATGGTAGTTTTATTGCGTTGGAACTTCTTTTTAATCATGAAGAATTTTGTCTTATTATTAATTAGATATATAGTAAATCAGCCTTAGTTAAATAGAGTTTTTTAAGATGTTAAATTTAGAAAAAATTTTCAATGCGGTTGATAATCTGGATCCTGAAGAAGTAATGGATTTAATGAAAGCTCTTATCTGTATTGATACCTCTGTTCCACCCGGTAAAAATTATCGGCAATACATTAATACTATATCTCCCTTTTTTAAGGAATTAGGATATTCATTAGAGGAAGTGATTGTTCCAGAAGAACTTGTTGAACAAATCCCCCTCCCGTTGGAGGGACCACGTGTAAACCTCGTGGCTACTAAAGATTTTGGTCAAGATAAATATGTAACATTTTATGGACACATTGACGTGGTTCCCGCGCCCATAGATGAACAAGATAAATGGCGATTCCCTCCTTTTAAAGCTACCATGATTAAGAGCGGCAAGATTTATGGTCGAGGGACATCTGATATGAAAGGTGCAATGGTGTGCTTAATTCTTGCTCTTAGGATAGTAGAGAAATTAGATCTATCTCCAAAATTTAACATTAGAATTGTTAATTGTACAGACGAAGAAGTAGGACATTATCCAGGAGTACGATACCTCGCAGAAAAAGGTTATCTCAAAGATATTATCTTTTGCATGGAACTAGCGATAAACCCAATTATACCAACGGGAGCCGCAGGATCTTTGGATGTAATAATAGAAACGATTGGAAAAAGTTGTCATTCTGGAATGAATTTTCTTGGAGTAAATGCATTAGAGGAAATGATTCCGATTATGAACGAATTAATAAATTTGAAAAAAGAGGTAGAAGCTCGTCAGAGTAAAGACATTCTAGGACTTCCAAGACCTGGTTTAGAAGATTCAGCATACATGAGTCCGATGTTTAACTTAGATATCATTAGATCTGGTGAGAAATCTAATATTGTACCAGCTTCATGTGTCTTAACCGTAAATCGGCGAATCATTCCTGACGAAAATTACGAAGACGTCAAAAAAGAGATTTTAGAAGCAGTTGATAGGGGAAAAGAGAAAAGTAAAGCACTAGATGTTAAAACTACTTTCAATTACATGTATCCCGCACTCCAAATCAATCCAAATACTCCCCCTATTAAGCGAATTAAAAAAGTCATGGCATTAGTTCAAAAGGTACCAGAAGATCAAATTAAAACGTTAGGAATGGCAGGATCAGTAGATATGAGTTTTGTGTCTGAAATTTTAAATATTGATGATATTATCATACACGGAATAGCTACCCTAGGATCCAACGCTCACGGAGTAAATGAGAATGTTAAATTGAAAGATATGAAGACGTATATCAAGGAATTAATCGTATTTCTCTGTGCAGATATTTAAAAAATCCTAAATAATTTTACTAAATCTTTTTTCAAATTCCTTTATTTTTTCGTATAGATTTTATCATATTCTAACTTTTATCTCTTATTAGACTATTTTAAAGGTTTAAAAATATGGTTGATTTAGATATGATTTTTGAGGAAGTTGATAATTTAGATCCTCAAAAATTTATGAGTATCTTAAAAAAAATGATCGCAGTTGACACTTCGATTCCTCCGGCAAACACTTATAGGGAATATGTTGATGTGATCTCCCCTTATTTCAAAGATTTAGACTACTCATTAGAAGAAGTCTTAGTACCGGAAGAATTAGTAAAACAAATCCCCTATCCACTTGAAGGTCCTCGCATTAATCTCGTGGCCACAAAAGATTTTGGTAAAAAAAGGTATGTTTCGTTTTATGGACACATGGATGTAGTACCTGCTACTGAAGAAGGCAGCCAAAAGTGGCGTTATCCTCCTTTTGAAGCGACCATGAATAGAAGAGGAAAGATTTTCGGACGTGGTGTTGCGGATATGAAAGGAGCAATGGCATGCTTGATCGTGGCTCTCCAGATCATTGAAAAACTTGACCTTTCGCCCAAGTACAACGTTAGAGTGTTGAACTGCACGGATGAGGAGATCGGTATTTATCCCGGGATTCGTTATTTAGCTGAAGAAGGCTACGTGAAAGGAACTGCATTTTGCATGGATATGGGAATTGAACCTAATATGCCTCCAGGATTAGCAGGCAACATGACTGTCACCATTGAATCAATTGGAAAAAGCTGTCATGCGGGAGTTAATTTTATGGGAGTCAATGCCATAGAAGAAATGGTGCCCATCCTTGAAGAATTAATTAAACTTAAGAAAATCGTGGAAAAACGCCAAAGTAAGGATGTTCCAGGGTTTCCAAGATTTGATACTGGGGAGCAGCGCAATTTAAGCCCCATGTTTAATCTTGATATAATTCAAGCAGGAACTAAATCTAATATAGTACCTGATCTTTGTACCTTAGTTATTGACAGGCGTGTAATTCCTGATGAAAATAATGATGATATAAGGAGAGAAATAGAAGAAGCAGTCGAGAGAGGTAAAGCCCGAAGCAAGGCTTTAGATGTCAAGACTACGTTTGAATACTCTTATACCCCAGTAAAGTCAGATCTTACCTCACCCAACTTGATTAGGTTTAAAAAAGTCATTTCCTTGGTTCAAAATGTTGAAGAGGAAGAGATAAGAACCATCGGAATGCCCTTCGCCTCTGATATGGGTTTTATAAATCAAATTCTTAATAGTGAAGATATAATCATAACAGGCTTAGGTACTCTCCGATCAAATGCACACGGAGTAAACGAGTCTATTACCTTCGATGACGTGAAAATTTTTATTAAAGAGATCATTACGTTTCTCTGCGCAGATATGTAATTTTCTTATTTCTTATTTTTTAAGTCTTGTCCTGAAAAATACTAGTTGTAGAGAAAAAAAAAAGAAAAAAAGAGAAATTCGAAAATTTAGTTTAATATTCAAGCTGAATTAACGTTTTAGATTACTCTTCGGTAATGACAATAGCTTCCTCGGGACATTGAGTCTCGCAAGCTCTGCATCCTACACAGTCTGGTCGATTATCCTCATTAATCTTGACCTTGCCACCCTCAGGCTCATCGAAGCATTCACTTGGACATACTTCATAGCAAGTGCCACAGCCCGTACAAGCATCCATATCGATTTCGATTCCAAATGACATGATATTTTTACTCTCTTTTTGTGTTTTGTGTTTATTTATAATCTTAATTTTAAAAAGTATAATACTTCTAAATATTTGAAATTATATAAAAAATATAAAGTTGGTTTTTAACTCAGAACAATATTTCATGAAAAAATAGGGCTTTTTCATAACACCAAAATTTAAGAAGTAGAAATATCCCCATTAAATCAATTTTTATTATTTTTTTTAAATTTCATGTCTACACTCACTCTTAAAACTAGAAGTTTTTTATCTCAATAAGGAAATTTTTAATAATTTATTTTAATAAATATATTCCATGAAAAGTTCAATATTCACGTTTAAAGACCAAGATGGAATAGAAATTTTCGTGTATAAATGGGCTCCAGATTCAGATCCACCTAAAGCCGCTATACAAATTGCTCATGGTTTAATTGAGCATGCCGCTAGATATGAAAGACTTGCAGAAGTTTTAACTTCAGAAGGATATATATGTTATGCGAATGATCAGAGAGGACATGGAAAAACAGGCGGCGAAGAGAATAAAGGCTATCTTGGAGAGAACGGTTGGGACGCTGTTCTAAATGACATGAAAATGTTAACCGAAATTATCAAAAAGGAGAACCCTGACATCCCTTTTTTTCTCCTTGGACATAGTTGGGGCTCTTTCATGGCTCAGGATTACATTCAAAATTGGCCTAATGAGTTAAAAGGAGTAATTCTAAGTGGAACTAATGGTTATGTGGATGAAAATCTACTTAAAGTAGGGGAAATGCTCGTAAAGAAAGAACTAAAGAAATTCGGTCCCAGAAAAATCAACGATAAACTTCATAATATTGTATTTGGACCTTTCAATAAACCATTTGAGCCAGCAGAAACCCAATTTCAATGGCTTAGCCGGGATCAAGATGAGGTTAATAAATATATTGACGATCCTTACTGTGGTTATGTAGGCACCACTAATCTTTATGGGGAGCTGCTTTATGGGTTATTGAAGATTTTTAAAGAAGAAAACGAACGGAAGATTCCCGCTGATCTATCCATTTATCTAATCTCTGGTTCGCAAGATCCTTCAAACGATATGACTAAGAACCTCATGAAATTAATCGAACGCTATCAGAATTATGGGATTAAAGACTTAACTTATAAGATTTATGAAGATGCACGGCATGAAATTTTCAATGAAATTAACAGGGAAGAAGTATTTCAAGATGTCATCTCTTGGCTAGATTCTCATCTTGAATAATAATAAATTTGAAATTTCAATTTTTTCTCATTTAATTTACTTTTTAGAAAATGCTTAATTTTATTTTGTATCATGTGCCGCATGTTTTTTCAATGTTCAATGGAGCCCACTTACTTGGATTTTAAGGTGCTAAAAAATTTCATTAGGTCCTGCCATTGGAGATATTTTCGAAAATATGATTTACTTGGACATCATCATTTAGGATGGGGTCTTGCCTATTTTCCAGAAAATAGTGATAATTTAGTCATTAAAAGAGATTTGACGCCAATTTATCGTGCGGATTGGAAAAGTTTAACGAAGATCAAAACTCGATTCTTGTTGGTTCATGCAAGAAAAGCTTATCCATGGAAAAAGAATCCTAATGACATCCATCCAATAGACATAGGTGAAAACTATTTGATGACTCATAATGGAACAATCCTCGGTGATTCCATGCCTGAATTAAATGATCCAAAATTAGAACAAATCAAAAATGAAACTGGAATGGATACCAGAAAATACTTGTGTTATCTAATGGATGAGCTAAAAAAAACATCTGACTTACGACTAGCGCTAGAATCAGTTTTTAAAACTTTAGATTTGGGAATCGGAGCCAACGCCTTTCTCTTCAACTCCAAAGAGTGCAATATAATACTGCGCCAAAATTCTCGCTTTAATGGGCGGCATCGAACTATTTTCATCTCAAAAGATAATAATGTAATATTAGCAGCAACCACTCCTTTGAAATCTGGAATGCTGGAAATTCCAAATAATTCATTGATTCAGATTAGGTTATCAAATCTTAAATCAAAGGTTTTTAAATTGCACATCTAAAAAGCAGGAGCTAGAAATTAATTTTAAAATAAGAAAAAAAATGATAATGATTTAAAAAATGTTTAATCCTCACTCTCAGCTTCGGCAGCTTCTTCAGCAGCAAGTTCCTCTTCCAATTCTTCAAGGGGAACGGGGGCTGGTGTGGTTAACATGCTATATCCTATCCATATGGCAATAATGGAAATTAATATTATTAATAGCCATAATGGGGCAACTACAAATAATCGCCATGAAAAGATGTCAATACCGCCGAATAATTGAGTTATCTGTGGAATCTCAAAGCCATTTGTTTGATTCATCATGTATTCCATATAAAGATCAACAATAGATCCTAAAGTATAGATGATCGCAATCAATACTCCGACCAGCATGATGATAAGGCCAATTACTTTATCTTTCGCTATCTTAATCACCTTTTGAGAACGAATTTTTTATTTTTTTATACATTTAGTATTAATTTTATAGATTTTTTGTTTAATTAATAATTTATATTATTTTTTAAAAAGTGGTTAAATTAAAACCATTCGATCCTAATCAGATAAGAATGTGATAATAAATTAATAATAAGCTCAAAAATTTCTATCATTAGGAGTAAATATATTCGTAAAATTCATGGTTAATGTAGCAATGAATAAAAAAGCATCCATGACTGTAATAAGAAAATTGAAGGAGGAGGATTTAATTTCATTAAGCACTCTTTTAGATGAATTAAACAACAACCTACAAGTGAAACAAGACTTCGATGCCAGAATAATAAAGGATATTTATTTAGAAATGATCAAATATCCAGACATTTATTTAAATTATGTTGCTATAGAAAATAACAAACTTGT
>SDNN01000079.1 GCA_004524425.1 Promethearchaeota archaeon | reverse complement strand
TACAGCAAATATATGGTCAGCTACTCTACTTCACATTTTTCATTTTTGGATCCGTTCGAACTTCAAATTTGAGGTGGAAACATTAGTTGATGATGTTACTCGCTTTTTAGTTAGCGGAACGATGTCAAAAGAATTCTAAAAAGGAAACAAAAATATCATCAAATTATAAAATCCTTATAAAAGCAGAGAATATTTCTTTCATTCTAACAAATTTAGGGCAAAACATTTATAAAGATCAATAACATAAATTGTGATCAAGTGAGAATGAATTTGAATTCATTCTCATTCTTGGAGAAAAAAATGGAAAAAAAAAAGATAAAGAACACCCAGAAAACACCCATTAAACAAGCGATTATTACTAAAAAACCTAGTAGGATAAAATTTATGGCCGCGCTTGCTCTACTAGCTATAGGTCTTGCTTTATTGCCAACCAGTCTGTTATTAAGTAATACCGTTCAAAATGAGATTGATAAGGGAGTTGCAGAAGAAGTCCAAGTTCCTCATCCACATAACTCTGAATTTGATGAATGGAAAGATAATGATCATGAGGATGCTCCTAAAATGTATTCAACTTATTATCTTTGGAACTTGACAAATCCTATCGCATTTTTGGCAGGAGAAAAACCTATTTATAAAGAGGTTGGACCTTTTAAATTTCGGGAGTACAAATATAAATATGATATAGAGTTCAATGATGATAAATCAGAAGTGGAATATAAAGAATATTCGAGGTTTGTTCAAGTAGGAGGAGACAATGTCAGTCTGGTAAACATCACGAACATTAACCCTGGTTTTCTAGGAAGTGTGGCAACTGCAGGCGGGACAGACCTACATTATAATAAATTGAATTTTCCTTTTGTATTATCTCAAGTAAAGGAAGAATTTAGTGAAATATACAACAATACGGTTAATGAGAAATTATTGGATGATAATTTTATAAGAGCATCATTAGAGGATATGCTGAAAGATTGCACAGCATATATTTTGGGAATTCCGATTGATGTGACCCAAGCCTTTATTGACTGCGTTGGAATGGATGCAATAAAAGAATTCATGAGAGATGGCTTACCTTCCCCAGAAGAGGTATTTTTTGAAGAGTGGGCCAATGATTATTTTCCCGACTTTCATGGGGACTACTCAATTTTAGACGAAGCGGCAAGCGGGGTTAATGCATTATTAATGAAGCAAATAATTAACGATGAAGATTGCCAAACCGCCCAGGATACTATAATTACCATGCAGAATGCCAAATTAGTGGATGAAGCGGGTAGCCTTCATGGATTAGGCGTAGATATCGATGGTCGTTATGGATATTTAGAGGGAAGCGAATCAGATTTGAATATTTCTACAGCTCATGCCGAGGAGATTGATCACTTTGTCCATACATATAGCATTATCGTTGCCTGGTCAACCATGAATTTACCAATCTATGAGAGAGCTGGAGGATCGGGCTTGAATTATTCTCAATGCTTGTCACTTTGGAATAAAAGCAATCCTAATTCTCTTACTGGTCTAGATTATGAAGCAAATAAAATCTGGTTTGATGCTGCCGAAGGATGTAATGAAAGTAAGAACTTCTTAAAGACGGAATTTGAAATAAATATTACTCAATTGGATTACATCTTGAAATGGATTAATGAAAGCATAATTACTTGGGTGCCAAATGCAATAGAATATACCATTAATGGCTGGAATAGCGGCGTAATTACCACGCGCACGGCAGAAGAATGGTTATTCTGTGCGAATGATACTGCAATTTTCAATTACATGTCTTATTATACTAAAGATCTAAACAGGGCTAAAGTAAATATTTTTGATAATTGTCGGGATGAAATTGAAGCAGAACAAGTTGAGACCAAGAGTCAAGTGATAAAGACGGGTAGAGACGATATAAGCGAGCTAGGGCAATATATTGAATATGATAATGAAAAGGAAATTTATTTGTGGGACGAGCCGGAAGAGATTGAGGGCACTAATGGAATGCAATTCTCCCCAGGAGTATCTAAAGATAATGAATTAAAAACCTTCCAACCAGATCTAATGCGCGTGGTAGAGCTCGAATATAAGAGAGATTCTGAAATACATGATATTGATCTTTTGAGGTTTAAGATGGCTAGTGAGACCTTTGATGCCAATCCTAATTATTACATGGACACCCAAGGACTGATTAACTTGCAACCGGTAGAACAATATGAAGGTGTTGAAGTAAGAGTCAGCAAACCGCATTTTCTTGATGCAGATTATTCGGTTCAAAGTGCAGTGATTGGAATGAGTCCAGATAGTGGGGATCATAACACGTATATTGACGTCGAACCCATCACTGGAATAGCAATGAAAGCAGAAAAAAGAATACAAGTCAATTTTGAAATAAGTAGCACTGAGTATTTCCTTTCTAACATCTCAGAAGTTATAGTTCCAATAACATGGTATGAACAGAGTGGCGAGATTCCCGAAGAACTAGCCGAGGAGTTCAAGGATCTTGTATATGGCGCTCTAGATCTCAAGGAAGATATATTCATGTGGACTCTTGGAATTGGAGCGTGTCTGGCTGCTCCCGGTTTAGGATTATCTACATCCCAAATACATAAAAAACGAACATACAAGAAAGAGAGACTTGCTATAGCAGATAAAATTAAGAAAAAAAAGATGAAATCTAATCAGCAAAATTCTGGTCTAAAAGTTCAAGGTTCAATAGAAAAAAGCGTTGATTAACCTTTAGTTATAAAGGTTTCTGAGATAATTAATCAGATCAAATCCAAGCTCGACATTTTAAAACTAATTCTTTTTTATCACTTTTTTGATTTTTTATAATAAGCAATTAAGAATATTTAAACAAGCGTCTTTTTTGATTCAAACAAAATCCTGATTTAGAGAATAATAAAAATTTTCATTTTTTTCCGAAGATCTTTGAAAACGTGAAAAACTCATTGAATATCCAAAGATCTAGATTTATAGATCAAAAAACTTAATTATACTAAAGTGTCTAAGAATTAATATCCCATACATCTGTAAAAATTCAGTCGTGATGATTTTATATATAACTATAACTTAATGATTTAACAGAAATGTAATCTTTTACAAATAAGTTAAAAACTTTTCCAATATTGAGGCGAAAAATAATTGAAAAAAATAAGAATTAATGCATTATTGTTTCTTATACTTATAAGCGCTTTCGTACTTTCTATCAGTAATTTAAATAAAACATCTTTGATGCCCACCGAAAAAGAAGTTATAGAGCAATCTTTATCACCTGAAACCACAAGATCTCGGTATCCTTTAACAAGTGCTTGGATCGCAAATGGGTTCCCTGTCACTAAGGATACTAATAAGCAAGATTTCCGTTCTATTTGCAGTGATAATGCAGGAGGAGTGATTATCGCGTACCAAGATAATAGAACAGGTGATATTAATAATCAAACCGTCTTAGTTCAAAGGATAAGTTCATCGGGTAAAAAGCTTTGGAATACTGATGGTGTAGCTTTATGTACGAATACTTGTTGCAGTTGCCCTTATCCTAAAATTTGCAGTGATGGATCTGGAGGGGCAATTGTTGTGTGGTTTGATTATAGACATGGAAATGGTGACATATATGCTCAAAAAATTGACTCTTCTGGTACTCCACAATGGACCGAGAATGGAAATCCTGTGTGTTTAAATGATTCTATGAACTCAATCCCTCAAATTATCAGTGATGGATCTGGTGGAGCGATTATCGTATGGTCGGATTGGAGGAAAGGAAATGAAGATATATATGCGCAGAGAATAGATTCAAATGGTGAAAGACAATGGTATGAATACTTTGGTGATAAGGATGGTGCACCAGTCTGTAAAGACCCTAATGATCAATATTGGCCCGAAATATCTATCGATGAGAATGGAGGGTCAATCATAGTGTGGCAAGATGAAAGAACCGGATCGGATAATATTTCACTCTATGCTCAAAGGATAGGTCACAACGGAATTATCCAATGGTCAACTGAGCAAGTCATATGTGCTGACACTTACTATGCTTTTCCCCGATACTTGATATGCCCTGATGATGACGAAGGCTCTATTATCGTATGGAGTGACAATAGAAGTGGAAACTTAGATATCTATGCACAAAGGATAAATATAACTGGAGATATTCAATGGACAGAAAACGGGATTGGTGTGTGCATTAAGGGTAATGATCAAAGTTTAGAATCCATAGATATAGATGGTTATGGAGGAGCGATTATTGCAATGAAAGATGTACCAAGTGATGATAATGGGGATATTTATTCACAGCGTTTAAATTCAACTGGGGATTCTCAATGGACTCCAAATGGTCAAGCGATTAGCACGGATATTGGTGAACAATATCAAGCTGAAATAGCTAATGATGGAAATGGAGGGGCCTATATTTCATGGGAGGATGAGGCAGGAGGTAATGATGATATTTGGGGACAATACGTAAACTCTTCAGGAATCCCTCAATGGACTATTAATGGCATACCAATATGCGAGGCCGATAATCGTCAAGATGATATTGAGATGATTAGTGATGGAGCTGGAAATGTAATTACCTTGTGGGAAGATGATAGAATTAGCAGCGGTGCTGCTGATATTTATGCTTCTAAATTAGGACCAAATGGAATAGTCATAACTCCTACTCCTTTACTAAGTGATGGTGATGGTAATGGGAAAAAGAAGAAAAAAGAGGAAATAATCCCAGGATATGATCTATATTTCATTTTGATTTTAGCAGGATTTACTTCCATCATGGTATATCTTAAAATGAAAAAGAAAATTTCAAAATAAATAATTAAAAACTTTTTTTTTATAGTCTTTAAGGTTAACAATTAGAATTCTACTGCTCATGCCGAGGAGTTTGATCACTTTTTTATTACTTTTTTTTATAATAAACAATTAAAAATGTTAAAATTAGCGTCTTTTAGACTCAGATATCCATCCTAATTTAGAAAATGATAAGAATCATTATTTGTCTTTGAAATTCTTTGAAAAATGAAAAACTCATTGAATATTTGAAGTTATAAACCTAAATATGGAAATAAGTATTATTTTACTAAATTGTCCAAGTCTTTATAACCAATATATGTAAAAAATCAGTCGTGATGGGTTTAAATATTTAATGATCTTAATAATTCCACAGAAATGTAAATTTCTACAAATTTAAATAAAATTTTTATTATATTGAGGCGAAAAAATAGTGAAATTTAAGCATCTTAATGCAATGTTTTTAGTTTTATTCATAAGTCTGACAGCTCTTACTACTCTTAATTTGAATTTAATTACTTTTAATCCAAACCAGAATGAAGATATAGAAGGTTCTAATTCTTCTGATAATTTATTACATCAAGTTCCCTTGGCGAGTACATGGATTCCAAATGGTACGGCTGTTACTTCTGATAGTTTTCGACAATCTACAGTAGAAATGTGTAGTGATGGAGAAGGAGGTGCGATAATGGTCTGGGAAGATAACAGGACATCAGTGTTAATCGACACCGGATACGGATTTGATATAGAAACTAATATCTCAGTTTATGCACAACGAATCAATTCTACTGGAGATGTAGTCTGGGATCCAGATGGAGTGCCCATATGCACCATTACTAATACGGTGCAGTTAGGTCCACAGATCTGTACCGATGGTGCTGGTGGAGCAATCATTACCTGGGTGGACAATAGATCGAGAAAGCTTGATCATCATAACGATATTTATGCTCAGCGCATAAACTCTGATGGAATTACTCAATGGGGAGATAATGGAACTGAGATTTGTAGCTATGACTCCCAAAAGTATGCTCTCTCACTGATTAGTGATGGTTCCAATGGGGCTTATTTAACGTGGATTGATGATAGAAATGGATATGAAGGAGATGTATATGCCGAGAGAATAAGCTCTAGTGGTTATCCTGCTTGGAGCTTTTATGAGGGAAAGGTTATTTGTGATTATTCTGCTGCACAATACAAACCAAGTATGGTCGCCGTTGGAAGCATTGGAGTTATAATTGCTTGGTTAGATTTTAGGAAAGGTTATGAAAATTCTTCAATATATGCTAAAAGATTGGATTTCAATGGACTTCTAATATGGGGTGGATCTGATGGAATTGAAATATGTTATACCAGCACATTTTTTATGGATTATGAAATATGTACTGATAATGCAAATGGAGCAATCATTACGTGGGTTGATAATAGAACGGGAGCAAGTGATGTTTATATAGATATTTATGCTCAACGAGTTGACCTTGATGGAAATCTCAAATGGGAAGATCAAGGAATCCCTATAAGCATTGAAAATTTTGACCAGGAACTTGAAGATATGTGTAGTGATGGTGAAGGGGGTGCGATTATTACATGGCAAGATGAGAGAAATGGTCCAAATGATGATATTTATGCTCAGAAAATAGATTCGAATGGAAATGTACGTTGGGATACGAATGGGTTAGAAATTTCTACTGCAAGTGGTTGGCAAGAAAATCCTAGAGTTTGTAACGATGGAAAAGGAGGAGCGGTTATTACATGGACACATGAGATTTCTGATGATGAAGAGGATATTTATGCTCAACATGTGACCTCAGATGGTGTAATAAGATGGGAAACTAACGGAAGGGCTATCTGCAATATAGAAGGCGAACAATCAGTTCGAGACATTATCAGTGATGGCCCTGGAAGCGCGATTATTATGTGGAGGGATTGGCAAAGCGGTGATAGTGATATATTTGCACAAAAACTGCAATTAACTTATCCCATCATTATTGATGGTGGCGGTGGTGGCGGTGGTGGTGGTGGTGGCGGTGGCGGAGGCGGTGAAGAGCCAATTCCTGGTTATAATCTATATTTGCTTTTATTAATCATAAGTGCTTCCATAGTAATTGTCTACCTCAAAAAACGACGAGAGATTGGAAAATAACTAAAAATTTTAAACATTTTTTTTATTTTATTAACTTTTAGTCAGTAATTTGATTCTAAAAAACAAGAGTTTGAATCATAATAGAACAATTAATTTAGTAGGCAAATCCTTTAAGCCTTTGAACCGACGTAAACATGTGTTTCCCACCCTTTCTGAGAAAATCCATGGCCTCTTCGATTCCATCAATGGTCAGGTCGAACATGGGAATGATGCTGGAGATGATTTTTCGGGTCCAGGGTTGCCATTGCTCCCTTATTAATTCGGGATTTAACCATACCGCGTTATTTTTAAAGTGATTGGCAATTTCTTTAATGTAATAAATGCCTGGCATCTCGTTTCGATGATAATAATAAATACTTCCATATCGTTCGGTGAGCTCATAAGATGCCATGGCAGCATCGCCCACCATTACCACTTTATAATTTTTATCATATTTTTTCAAGAATTCATCGAACTCAATTGCTTCATCGGGATTGCGTTGTGCATTAAAAAATAACTTCTCATACACGCAATTATGAAAATAATAATATTTAAAATCCTTCCAATGAGACATGTTATTAGCAGCTGAAAATAGAAGATTCACAAGATGGGCATAGGGGGTCATTGAACCACCCACGTCCATTAATAGGATGAGCTTGACGTTGTTTTTTCTTTTCTTTTCAAAAATTAACTCGATGTCCCCTCCATTCTTCGCGGTGTGATCGATGGTTTTATCGATATTTAATTCATCTCGTTTACCGATTTCCTCGAGCTTTCGAAGTCTTTTCAATGCAACTTTGATTTGTCTTGTATCTAAAACGATATCTTTTCGATAATCCTTGAAGATCCGTTTTTGGGCTATTTGAATGGCCATTCGCATTCCTGCTCCTCCTCCAATCTTCAAGCCCATCGGATTCCGGCCAGAGTGTCCAAATCTCGAATCGCCTTCCGTACCAATCCAGTGGTGTCCTGTATTATGTTCATCATCTTGTTTTCTCATTAATTCTTCAAATTCACGCTGAAGTTGATCCAAATCAAAATCATATAGTTGATTCAGATATTCTTGGAACCCGTCCGGTAATTCTTCTAAATTGATATCTTTCTCCAACCAGTCCCAGATTTGCTTCTTGATGTCGCCTGGAAATTTCAATGAGGCATCCTTGAAGAAGTTAGCGAATGAAATATCAAATACGTCAAATTGAGCTTCATTCTTGCAGAAAATACTCCTCGAAATATAATAGAATTCAATCATGTTATGAATTAATCCTTTATCCAAGGCATCTAATAAGGTCATGTACTCGGTTAATGAGACAGGTAGTCTTTCCTTGAGATAATAAAAGAATTCAATAAACATGATATGTCATGTAATAGAAATAATTACGAATTAAAGAACTTTCTTCTAATTATCCATAATTCATGAACAAAAATTTTAAGAATAAAAATCGACGAACCTTGTTATTTTCGATTTTTTTCTCTTTACTTTAACTTTTCTTCCTTTTAATTTTTTTCTTTTCTTTTTTCCGTATTACTCTTCGAAGCACCTTTCCAACCGCGCTTTTTGGTAACGAACGCACGAATTTTACGATTCTGGGATATTTATACGCAGCTAGATTTTCTTTTGCCCACGCAAGGATATCCTCCTCTGTAACTTTATCTTTATATTCCCTGCGCAAAACAATGTGTGCCATGATATTCTCACCTGCCACGGGATCCGGCACTCCGATCACGGAACATTCCATGACGGCGGGATGTTCAAATAATACTTCCTCCACTTCTCTCGGGTATACGCTGTGTCCTTTATATTTAATTAAGTCTTTCATTCTATCTAAAATGAAAATGTAACCTTCCTCGTCTAATCTGGCAAAATCACCTGTTCTTAACCATTTCAAGCCACCAGATTCAAAAAATACCTTCTCATTCTCTTCAGGTCTTTCGTGATATCCAAGCATTACCTGGGGTCCAGACACTACGAGCTCTCCATTTTCTCCAATGGGTAAAAATTCCAATTGTCCATTTATTATTCCCACTAGTGTGTTTGCGATTGGATGTCCGCAGCTTCCTAATTTCTTTTTTGCCCATGGAGGAGAATTGGTCACGACGGGAGAAGCTTCGCTTAATCCATAACCTTCGCCCATTGGAAAGCCTGTTTTTTCTTCCCATTCCTTCGCAAGCTCCATCGGTAAGGCACCCGCACCAACGTTCGCATATTTCAAACTAGAAAAATCTACATCTTTAGCCAAGGGTGAATTCAACATATTGATGAACATGGTGGTTACCCCAAGCATCGTGTTCGGTTTATGCTTCTTAATGACTTCAAAAATTTTAGGCATGTCAAAGGTTGCAAAAACATATGCTTTTGCTCCAATCAAAGGGGAAAGTGCCAACTCACACGTCTGTCCGTAGATATGATACCATGGAAGTACTGAAATAGAGATTAAATCTTCTTTGAGATATTGCTCTCTCATGTAATCAGAAACCTGTTTTATTTGATAAACGTTTGCTATTACATTATAATGGGAAAGACAAGCACCTTTAGGCAGTCCTGTCGTTCCTCCAGTATATTGAATGACCGCTATATCTTCTTTTGGATTGAATTTTACTTCCGGAAGTGGTTTCGGATCGGGATATTGTTCCATGATGGTATTAAAATGAATTATTGTATCTGTTTCCGGTATTTCAGGTTTCTTACCTTCGATGTTTATAATTATTATCTTCTCTAAAGATAACTGGTCTTCTACTCTCTTGTATTGTTTGAAAAACCTCTCGAGTAATATTAAGTATTTAGCACCAGAATCTTCTATTTGATATGCCATTTCCCTATGAACGAATAATGGACTTATTGCGGTTATAGTTGCTCCTAAAGAGAGAGTGGCAAAATATGAAAAGGTGAATTGTGGACAATTTGGCAACCAAATCGCGACGATTTTTCCCTTTTTAACTCCTATTTCACTTAATCCATTAGCAAATCTTCTTGTTATGTTATTGATTTCATTAAAAGTAAATTCTCTTCCATAAAAATCCATCGAAACTTTATCACCAAATGACTCTGCTCCCTTTTTGAAAATATCTGGTAATGCTATATCTTCGGAAATTTCAATGTCCAAACTAATTCCTGGCGGAAGAAAATCTTTCCAATATCTATTTTTGATATAATCGGGAAGTTCCATGAAATTAAATTCAACCTCTATAATTTAATTTGAATTTTAGTTATTATATTATTTAGAATTTTGAATTAATATAATTATTCCACTAAATGTTTACTAATTTTATGAGTTGAGCGCATCTCAACTTGCCACTTAATTTATGCTAGAGATTATTTTCCATAAAAAGTATTAAATAAACAACTATCTGATTAGATCTTACTAAAATCTTAAAACAAATTTTGTGTGGTTTACATGTCAAAAGAAGACGAAATGTTAAAGGAATTAAAACAAATACGTGAACTTCTCACGCCACCTCCCGAACCAGTACCGGAGAATTTCATAGATGAATTCAAACTTTTCCTTAAAAAATATCGCGTTTTTGCTCTGGCGGTTGCATTTATCATGGCCATATATACAGGCTTTGTAATTCAAGCCTTCGTTGATGACATAATAATGCCAATAATAGAGATTTTTCTACCAGGCGTAGCGTGGGAAGAGATAGTTGTTGGGGTATTTCGTGTGGGTCATCTAATGGGTGCTATAGTCACGTTTATAATTGTAGCCATTGTTATATTTTTATTAGTTAAAGCTGCAGCTCGAATGGGATTAGAAGATTAAAAATATTAGACTTTTTTAGATGAATTTAAAACAAATTAATAAATTAAAACTTTATCTTTTTTTTCTTTTCTTCCAATCATAGGAATCCGGAGGCTTGTATTGAGATCTTTAAAATGTTTTTCCTAATTATTTAACTTTTTTTTCCCAGATTGATTTTAAGTTCCAGATATCTAATGAATGTAATTTAACTTTCCCTCCTCGGCTAAATACATCAATCTCGTGTGAATCTATAGTTTTTGGAAAGATTCGACTTGTGACACATTCTTTATAATTCAGGAATACTTCGATCACTGATTTATCGATGAATACATGAAAAATAAAGGTTTCATTATTATCCAAAGAATCGACTTTTCCACGTTCCTTATCGGCCCACAAGAGATTTTTTTTAATGTTATAGCCTAAATTGTCAATATTTTCATCTTCATCCTTAATTGATTTAAAAAATTTAAATCCAAATGAATCTGCATCAATGAATTCAAATTTCCCAACTATTTCTACCGTTTTTCCTCTCACATTCCTTAAAATGCCGTTGGATTTAGAAGAAATAATCATGGGATCAAAATGAATATGTGACCCTCTTAATTTTTGAAGTTCTGGAGCGGGAAAGAATTTTAATCTTCCATCTTCACCTAAAGAAACTATTCGAGGTAAGGTCAAACATCCATTCCATCCCCTTGTTCCTCCCCCTTGAATCCATGCCCACATTATCACTCTTCCTCTCTTATCAATCATGGTATTTGGAGCATAAAAAGCTCGTCCATGATC
>SDNN01000078.1 GCA_004524425.1 Promethearchaeota archaeon | reverse complement strand
TAATTACTTCTTCAGTCAATAGTTTGCACCTTTAAACTGACTTCTTATTTATTTAGACAATTATTTGATTAAATATTTATTTATACCTTAAAAAGATTACAAGAAGTCTAATACTTTTAAAAATATTAAAGAGAAAACCGAAAACAGAGCTTCTTAAGCCAAGAATTTCTAAATCTTTATTGTAAAAGCAAAAAAATGGTATTTTTAAATACATAAAAAGAATTGGGGAAAAGTTTGAAGATTTTTTAGTCTATATTCCATGATATAATTTACTAAATTTTTATTGGATTTGCATTTTAATTTTAAAAAGGGTGACTCCTGCCAGCAAGACCTAATTAAAAGGTCAGAAACAAAATAGGGGGAGGAGGGCAAAATTAAAGTGTATATTGATACACTAACCAAAAGACAAAAATCCAGGGCGCGGCAGGAGTCATGTTTGATTTTTAAGATCCTTTTTATCGATTTTGATTACCAAGTGATATATTTTTCATGAAATTAAATTTTTATCTTGTAGTATATATGTTTTTTTCGATATTTAAATGAATTGTGTGCTTTTAAATGGTCATGAAATTAAAGCTAATAAAAACTGATTATCTTAGGGCTTAGAAAAGTGAGTGTTAAATACAATTTATGGTGACATTACTTATGACCTTTATTGAATGCGATGGAAGAGGATGGGATGAATTATCATTTAACTATTAATTGTATAATTAATTATAGTTTTCATTAGACCATTAAAAAATTGGAAAACAGAATGGAGAATAAAAAAAGTAAAAATAAAGTAAGCCCAATTGGAAAAGAAGAGCCAGAATTTCGTTTTGACATGGGGACCCTGATTTTTATTATTATTGGAAGCGTCTGTTCCTGGATAAACATGCTGATAATTTTAGATACCATGGCAATTTGGGCTTATTTATCCATCATGTTTACGATCATTTTACCCGGAGTACTCATAGGGATTAAGAATAGATATTGGGGATATGGATACATATTTGGATTTTCAATTGCAGGAATTCCATTCATGATTTTAGAAGATCTATTCATTGGGGGCTACACGTTTTCAGTTGGGTTATTCATATTTATCATTTTATGGTTAATTTTCTGGAAAACGTGGAGATCGATTTCAAAAATAAAAACATGAAAAGCGAATTTTCAATTTTTTCAAGAGGAAAGCAAAGCACTGAACATGATTATTAGGCTTTTACTTGAATTATTTGTTATAAAACAATAAAAGACATGGTTTATTCAAGATTTTATTTCTAATCGCCAAATTTTCGAATATCCTCAATAGAAACATTCAATACTTTAGCGATTTTCATGAATCTTTGTTTTATGGCCTCAATGGAAATTTGCTCTTTTTTTAAACTATCTCCAACCAAATAAGTTTCATAATAACAATTTTCCATTTCATAACATAAACCTGTTGTATGTAATATATGATCACTTAGATTAAGTTCTTTGAGTATCGTCGATATACCTTTAACGAGCTCAGGAGAGAATTCAGTTAAATGAATTAAAACTTTCTTGATGTTATCTGTTTTAGTAGGAAAACAAGATATTTTTACCACATCCTCTCTTGAAATGAAAATTAACAAATAGTACGGGCTCTCCATTATTTCTCCTGCGACTTCTTCAGGGATGATGGGATTTTTTTTAAAATCTTCATTAACTAAAATCAAACCAACTGATATTTTATTTTTGATATCTTGAGAGTTTCTTTCCATGATAATCAGAATTTTTTGAATTTTTTGAATGTTTTTTAAACAAAATATATAAATTTTTATAATTTTTTATTGTTTGTTTTTTTAACATGGTTGAGTAAGTAATATTATCATATTACTGAGATATCGCATGTATTTTTTTATAAAAACTTGATATTTTAAATCATTGATTTCTTAAGGAGAGTAAATTATCGGTCTTATTATTATTCAGAGAATGGCTTAAAATGGCTCTAAAATGGAAAAATGATATGATTAAAAAAAAATTTGGATTTTACTTGGAACACGTGAATTCCTATCAAAATAGGTTTTATGCCATATATTTTGTAGACAGTTTGACGGGTGCTCTTCTTTTAAGCAAGCGATACACCTTAGGTAATATCTCGCTCGCCAAAACTGATGATGATCTAATTGGTAATTTCTTGAATGCGATTAATTTATTCATTAAAGAAATAGGTAATAATAAGCATGAGGAGATTCAAGAGATCAACTTCAAGGACATGAGAATAATATATGAAAAGAAAAACCGATTGATATGCATAGCCATAACTGAGAAATCTGACATAAACGTCGAGAGAATGATATTACATGAAATTTTAGAGGATTTTTATAATAGATTTGAAAGAGAAATCAAATTTTTTAAAGGTTATATTACACCTGAGATAATGGATTATGTAAAAAGGCTTGATAACCTACCCTTAAATTACTTTTTTAAATCAGATTTTAAATTATAAAAAAATATTGAAAAAAATTTCATATCTTATACAAAAAATCAGGATCTTTGAAAGAATTACTTACCTACGTCAAGTTTTTTCTTTTCAATTTTCTCAATTTCGGGTTCCAGTTTTTCTCCTAATCCTTTAATGTCGGCCTTAATGCTTTTTCTTTTTTCTTCACTTTCTCTTTTTTGAGAAATCATGAATGCTTTTTCAGAAACTGATCCTTCGATTGCTTTAGCTGATTTTTGTAAATCTGGTTTTAGTGCCTTGCGTTCTGCATCTTTTTCTTTCCGCTTTTCGATCAAATAAAGTTTTTCTTGTATGGATTTATTTATTGCTTCTGCAGTCGAGCTTATTCTAGGTTTCAATGTTTTGAGTTCAGAATTTTTCTCCCTTTTCTTCTCAATCATGTAAGCCTTTTCAGAAACCGATCCTTGAATTGCTTCAGCGGATTTTTTGATGTCTGGTTTCAAGGTCTTCCGGTGAGCATCCAATTCCTTCTTTTTTTCAATCATGTAAGCCTTTTCAGAGACCGATCCTTGAATTGCTTCAGCGGATTTTTTGATGTCTGGTTTCAAGGTCTTCCGGTGAGCATCCAATTCTTTCTTCCTTTCAATCATGTAAGCTTTTTCATTAACTGATTTACTAATTTCGTGGGACATGCTTCCTATTCTTGGTTTTAAACGCATTCGTTCTGCATCCTTTTCTTTCTTTCTTTCAATCAAATAGGTTTTTTCATTTATCGAGGGTTCTATTGCCTTGGCGGATTTTTCAATATCGGGTTTTAAAGCCACACGTTCGGCGTCTTTTTGCCGTTTTTGATCAATGATGAAGGCCTTTCCGCTTACGGATTCTTGAATAGAATTAATCGTATTTACTATATCTGGCTTGATAGCTTTCAATTCAGCATCTTTCTCTTTTTTTTTATTAATATAAAAAGCTTTTTCAGAGATTAATGGCTCTATAGTGGCTCCGGTACTCCCTATCCTGGGTTTGAGCTTCATCCGCTCTGCATCCTTTTCCTTGCGTCTTTCTATTATATAGCTTTTTTCATTAATAGAAGCTTTAATAGCATTAGCGGATTTTTCCATGTTCGGTTTAATCTCTTTACGTTTGCCATCGCTTAACCTCTTCCTGTCTATTAAAAATGCTTTTTCGTTTACCGATTTCTTAATTTCTTTTTTACTTTCCTCAAAAGATTTTTTTCTTTGACTTTCAGTAATTTTAAGGTAATTTTCTCTTTCTTCCTTTTCCTTTTTGTATAAATCTTCCACTATCTTTTTTTGTTTCTCAATATCTTCTTGTGTTAATGGTTGTTCTTCATTATTCAATATTCTTACACCTAAGTATATTTAAAAATCTTCCTAAGATAAAATATGAGAATTCGGTATATATTAATTTTGATATATGCAACAATAATAAGATAATAAATAATTGATACAAACAAAATTTAAAGAGACTAAAAACAAATCCGTAACAGGCTAAATTAAAATAAGATAAGATTGATGAAAATATATCATTTTCTTATAGGAATTGGCTCAAATGATTCATCGATGGATTCCATTAGGCTCATGACCGTAAGCCTCATGGCAAGCATTTCATTAACTTCTTTTAATAATTTTGTATAGATTTCAGAATTCTTAGAAAGCTTGAAATATCCTATCAGCTTATCATATACCTCTTTCAATTTATCTCTGATAACATCTTGATTATCCAAATTGACTTCTTGAGTTTCAAGCCATTTATCAATTTCTCTCTTTATTCTCAATTCATTTTCATCATTTAAGAGGTAGGTGACTTCAATCTCTTCATAATCCTTTATTTTTTCCAGGTAAGCTTGGTCTGAATACATCGGTTTTAATAATAAACCAAGATTTATAATTAGTGGTTCCAGTTTCAATTTACCTAATGATTCAGCCAGAAAATTTAAAATCTCTTCTTTCTGTTGCAAGTTTGAATAAGTTATGTATTCTTGAATGAATCGCATGATTGAATTTTTAACCAATAATTCATCATAATCATTAACATCTGCTGGGATTTCTAATGTTTTTTTCACACAAATATAAAGAGAATTCATGAATGGCTTAATTAATTTAAACATGGCAAAATGGTTGATGAAGCTAATTACCTTATCCAGAATTAGTGCTTTATTTTGTTCAGAACAACCATTTAAGACTAGACCTAAATCGAATTTTTCATCAGGGATAGACAGGAAATTTTTAATTTCAAGGAATTTAGAAGTAATGTCCATCGATAAGAATATAGAGTCGAATTTTATAAACTTTATTTTAAAATAACTATCTCCTAATACCTTATATAAGTTTTGCATGAAAATTGTTTTTTTGATTTTGGAATTAAATCACTTAATTCTATATGCTTTATCAAAGAATCCTAAAGCCTAATTAAAAAACACATGACTATTTCTCATCATCTAATTATTTTTAAGAAATGATTAAATAATGAAAACGTTTTTACATTTTACAATGGTGTTAAAGCCGTACTGCCATGTTTTAGAGCATCATTTACAAGAGACATTACTTCTTCATTTGAAATTGGAACCAAATCAAACACAGTCATGCCAGCTAACTTGAGTTCAGCTCTGACAGTTTCTGCTAAGTTATTACAATCCCCCGAAAAGAAAACTTTCCTTTTTCCAAAAGCTTCTCTAAGTTTATCTCCTACTTCATTGATTGCACAATACCCTGCTACGAGTCCCTTTTTATATCCTTCCGCTTTTAATTTATCAACGATATCCTCATCATGGCCTTTACCCATGACTATAAACCAACCGCCTTTGAATTTTTCTGGATAATCGTAGGCGAATCCTTGCAGAGTTGCTAGAGGATTGTTCTTACAGCCTTCGATACATAATAATTCCTTGCCTTTAACGATTTTAACGTCATCGGGAAATTCTTGTAATAAATCCCAATCATATTTTTCCTTAAAATCTTCGAGGTTTTTTCCAATGACATTGATTTTACTTAGATCACCTTCTCCTAATCCGCGTTCATGAGCAATTTTTAAATGAGGAACTTCATCCATAGTCAAACCAAATACTCTTGCTCCAACAACATCAACTGCTAAGGTGTCTCTACCTCCGATTAAAATATCAAATTTCTTAACAAGACGATCTTCAAAAGCCGTTGGGGGGTAATGTCCATTAATTGTGCCAAAAAGCCCATCAATTATGCAAATATCAGGTTTGATATATTCATAGACATCAACTAGTTTCGAATGTAAATTATAATTATGATCTTTCCCACGGTCCTCATGTTGTGGATATCCCCATTGGTTTTTTATGCCAAGAGTGACTCTGGCCATTGAATGAGTTTTGAGTTTTGGTATGTTTATATAAGTGAGTGAATCCCTATTTTCCATTATTTTTACAATGGTCATTGGTAATCTGAAAGACTTTAAATTGTATCCTTTAGGATCATCTTTTTTTGAAGGTTTTCCTTTAAATTCAAAGGTTTTAGTTTGTTCCTCATCTAAATAAATGATTTTTGCCCCCGTTTCTTCACAAATATCCTTGTATCCATTAATTGCAAACACAATGCGAGTCATGTTAGCTTGAGTAGAGTTCTCCATTACATGAACTTTAGCTCCAATATCTTTTAAATAATTTATGACTGCCTCTACCACTTCTGGTGAAGTATAAACATGTTTTTTATAGTCTATTCCATTAACTTTTATATATACTTCCTTTGAGCTTTTTAATATGGGCTGAGATTTTTTCAAAAGCGAAAACATTTCTTCTATGGCCGGTTTCAAACCTTGTTTCGTATCAACCATAAATACTTCTGTCAAAATTTAATCACCACTTTAAGATTAATCATCAGATAAAAAATAGTTTACTGTTTAAATTAAAAATCTTTATTTTTTTCTTTATAGGTTTTTTTCTTAAATGCCAGTCTAATTACATGCGAAAAATTAAAATGAAACATGAATTTATTGATTAAACGATTTAATATTTGGAACTAATATGAGTTTAAATTTAAAAGAAATAAATGATGAGGATAAAGGGATCATAGCGCCTTGTGGTATCCTTTGTTTAGGATGTGATGCGCATCTGGGAGAAGGAGTTGAAGCAGCAAGAAATCTCATCAAGATTTGGGAAGGGTTTAACATTTTAGATGTGAGTCAAGCAACTGGACTGAATGCGAAAGCAATTAAAACTACACTAAATACACTGAAAAAATATATTAAAATGAATGAAAAAGGAAATTGTCCAGGGTGCTATATAAATCCTGGGCCGCCCTCTACAATATGCGGAATTGCCAAATGCGTTAAATCTAAAGGATTTTGGACTTGTGCAGAATGTGAAGAGCATGATCCAGAATCAGAGAGCCCATGTCCAAATATAAACATGAAATCATTCCCCATGAGCGATAAAGGTCAAATGAGTAAGCTTATTTGTGCTCGATATGGTAGAAATAACGTGGATAATCTGAAGAGATGTCGAGAGATCGGTTATAAGGCATTTATAAAAGAAGCAAGAGAAAAAGTTGCAAAGGGATGGCGAACTTGGCAAGTTATAAGCAAAGACATGGTTTTTACCGAGGCCATGAAAAAATAAGTTAATCGATTTATTAAATGGAATTAAAATTAAGCTTCAAGAAGTTAATCATAAATTAGTGAGAGATAGCATGCCCTATTTAGATTATAAAAATAAAAAGATATTTTATCAAATAAAAAATTCTGACGGAAAAAATAAGGCCATCATCTTCCTTCATGCCTCCGGAGGAACCTCTTACACTTGGAAAGAGCAGATGGCTAAGCTTGACGTTAATTATGATCTAATAGCATTGGATCTTCCTTCACACGGTAAGTCTGAAGATATAACTAAGCTATCTCTAGAATTGTATGTCGATGTGATTAAAGAACTCATTGAAATCTTAGATTTCGAGCAAGTCATTTTATGTGGCAATTCTTTAGGAGGCGCGGTCGTTCAAGAGTTTTACTTCAAGTATCCAAAAAAAATAATTGCTCTTATATTATGTGGTACGGGTGCCAGACTACGAGTGAGTCCAGTTATCCTCAACTCCTTACAAGATGATTATCAGCAATATTTAAATTCATATCACGTTGGAGCATTCCATAAAAAAACACCCAAAGAAATAATTAATCCTTTTCTGAAGGAGGTAGGAGCAGTTGATTCGCAAGTTGCATATAGCGACTACATGATCTGTGATAATTTTGATGTGATGGATAAAATTCATTTAATTGATGTTCCTTGCTTGGTATTGTGTGGAACTGCAGATAGACTTACCCCAGTAAAATATTCTCAATATTTTCATGATAAGATCAAAAATTCAGAACTGGTAATTATAAATGATGCTGCTCACCATGCCATGCTCGAAAAACCAGAAGAAGTAAATCAAGCGATAAAAAATTTTCTTAATAAATATGTATACTTTTAGAAAGTCATGGTAAGAAAATACACATATGGGCCTTTTCAATCGAGACGACTGGGACTTTCTTTAGGAGTAAATTTATTACCAAATTATAAATTATGCACTTTTAATTGCGTGTATTGTGAAATTGGATCTACGGACAAGCTCGTCTCTCCTGAATATAAATTTAAAAATCCGCCATCTCCACTCTTTAGAAAAGAACTTAATGATATTTTAAAATTCGTGCCCCATTTGAATTCAATTACCTTCGGTTACATGGGAGAACCGACACTCAATGAAAGCTTATTAGATTTTTACCAAATTGCGCGTGATGTAAGAGAAACGCGTGATTGGATTAATGAAAGACCAATTTTGACCTTGTTCACTAACTCTAGTACTTTATATAGGGAAGATATAAGAGAAAAAGTCAGAAAATTTGATTTAGTATTGGCTAAGTTAGATGCCGCGACAGAAGATGATTTCTTAAGGGCTAATAGTCCTCACGATGAAACTCCAAGCATTAAAGTAATCATTGACTCGCTCGTGAAATTGAAAAAGGAAATGCCTGCAAATCATAAATTAGCCATCCAGTGCTTGATTTTCAACTCTTATAGAAATGATTTTCTTCCTAATAATAACGAAAAAAATATCACTGAGCTTGCCCGAGCGATAGCTAAAATTGGACCAGATTCCGTTCAAGTTTATTCTATTGCCAGGATTCCAGCAGAATACCATGTATATGCGATAGATGAGCAGAGAAAGCTAGAAATAGTTGATATTTTCAAAAGGATAATTAATAGAAATGATATTGAAATCGCATTTTATTAAGAAAGAAGTTTTTACAGACATGACTATTAGAGATATCCTATTTTTATAAACTTCAACTAATCCATAAGTTAATATTTTTTGGAAATTAAAAAATTACATAAATTGTTCTTGTTTTGCATTAGTGTAGCATGGAGAGAAATGACTTGATCCTTAATTCAAATGGATTAGAAATTAACGTAGAAGAAAATTTAGATCCATTCTTAATTAAAAAGTTAGCAATAGCATACGGAACCTGGTTGAAAAATAAGGATGACAGAGTCATTTTAGGGAGAGATACGAGACCAAGCGGCCAATATATTGAGAAGCTAATCATTGATGGGTTGATCGCATCGGGTATTAAAGTATTTAATGTAGGTATTTGTCCCACACCAGTCTTAGTGTATGCTAAAAATAAATTGAAAATCGCAGGCGGAATAATCATTGCTGATGCAGACAAACCATCCAATTGGAATAGAATTACACTTCTTTCTAAAAAATTATATCTAAACAAATATGAATTAAGTGAAATTAGCGCAATTTCAAATAACATAAATTCAAACAGTTATTATCCAAGTAATCCTAATTTTTCAGAGATGACTAAGGCTATTGAGCCAATTCCAAATTACATACATGATATCTATAACTTTCTTCCTTTTGATAAAATTAAAAAAACAAATAATCTCCGAATGATAATAGATCCAGGAGGAGGAGCAGCAAAATTAGTTGCGCCGAAAATCGTGGATGGATTGGGATGTGATGTCTTAGAGATCAATAAAGATTTGGATAAGAATGAAAATTTTCCCCGAAACTCGATTTTTGATAAAGAAAATCTCGGTGATTTAATTTTAGCTTTATGGAAAGGTAATTATGACGTGGGATTTGCCTTTAATTTTGATGCGAGCAGTTTATCTATAATTGGAAATGATTTTGAATTATATTCTGATGAGATTGGATTTGCACTCATCATAGACCATTATCTTAAAAATACCAATAGTGAACAAGAATTTATTGGTCATGTTAACTTGTCGACTTCTTTACGTCTCGAAGCTTTGGCTGAAAAATATAGCATCAAATTGCATAAGTCTTATCAAGATCATTTCATGCAACAAGAAAGAGAAGAAGAAAAAGATGGAAATAAAGTGATCCTTTTTTCATGTGAAGGACTGTATGGAGGCCCCATCTTTCCTCAATTCAACATGATAAAGGATCCCTTCTTTATAGCATCAAAATTAATTGAAATCATGGTAGATACTAAGGAACCAATAGCCACATTATTCTCCAACCTTCCAAAATATTATACCCATCATGAAAAAATTGATTTAAAGGATAAGAATATGGAAAAAATCATAAATGGAGTGAAAAAAGAATTAATTGAAGAAGGAGAATACGTTTCACAGTTCGGCATGAGTCTAAGATTTGGTCATGATAAGGATTGGTATGTTCTAATTACTCCTTCAGATAATTCACTTCATGTTAAAAGTGAAGCGAAACGGAATTCTCTCTCAAGACTTTATTGCGAAACCGCTATTAAACTCATAAAATTAGTTCTTTCCAATTTATAAACAAAAACTTGAGAGTTTTCTTTAATAATTTCATAAATTTTATTTTAAATGATCTGTTCTTCTATTTATTCAAAAATAGAAAAAATAAGTATAAAATTTAAACAGATTGATTAAAATGGTAAAATGTGAATGTCCCTCGTGTTATTTTGAGTTTGAGCTGGATGAAGGTACAATTGAAGGAGAAGTCGTTCCTTGTCCCGATTGCGGAGTGGATTTAGAAGTAGTAAAGATTGATGGAGAAGTTGCTAAGGTAGAAATCGCTGAAATTGCCTCAGAAGATTGGGGAGAATGACTTCATTTTAAATTTTTCTTAATCGCTTCAGCAACTTTTTTGTTTACCACTTTAGATAATTCCTCTAAAGAAGTGTTTTTAATATTCTCTACACTTCCAAAATGCTGTAATAGCTTGTTTCTAGTCACTGGTCCAATCCCATTAATGGTATCTAAGATGGACCCAACAATCCTCTTTTCTCTTTGCTTTTTATGCAATCTTACGGCAAATCTATGAGCTTCATCTCTTACATTCTGAAAAAGCTTTAATATGGATGAGTCTTGAGGAAGGATGATGGATTCTTTCTTTCCTACCAAGAATATTTCTTCTAATCTCTTCGCCAAACCTATGATAGGAATATTTTCAATACCTAGATCTTCCAACACTGAAAAAGCTGCGTTCAACTGTCCTTTACCGCCATCGACCAGTATGAGATCAGGTAATGGTTTATCCGTCGCTATTCTTGCTGAATATCTTCTCTCCATGACTTCCTTCATCATCCCTACATCGTCTGGAGTTGATTTTGAACGAATTTTATAATGGCGATAATCTCTTGTATAAGGTTTACCATTTAAAAAAACAACAGTTGAGCCTGTTGCATCAGTTCCTTCAATATTAGAAATATCAAATCCTTCAATAATTCTTGGTTCACCAGGTAGATTTAATAATTCCTTAGCTTCCTGTAAGGTTGATTCAATATGTCCCTGCTCCTCATTTTTAATTTGTTCCATTTGAATTTGTTGATTAACCATCACTTTAGCATTTTTAGTGGCAATTCGTAAAATACCTTCTTCCTTTTCATCCTTTGGTTTCCGAATTTGTATACCTTCTTTAAAATCATTCAACAAATCTTTCAATAAATTAATTCCATCATAAAGAATGGGAGTGATAATTACATCTGGCAATATAAATTTAGCATTTTGGTAATACTGTTCGATGAGCGATTGAAAAATTTCCTC
>SDNN01000077.1 GCA_004524425.1 Promethearchaeota archaeon | reverse complement strand
TGGAATTCAAAATAATAATCAAGTCATTCACATTACAACCAGTTGGACCCGTGATTATCTCTGAATTGATTTTTTTAAAGAAAGTATTTGAATCATTGTTTTTTAGATAGATATTAAGATCCAGTTTCTTCTCATGAATCTGATCAAGGATATGATTATCCACTAATGCCCCCATAGCGCTGCTATTCCCTTCTATTCCATCAAGATTTGCTGCTATAATCGAGAAATTGTGATGGATGTCATTGTCTTTAAGGTCTTCGAGGAAAGCCAAAAGCATTTCTTGATTGCGACCTCCGATACCATTTCCTTTGATGGTTACTGTTAATTCACCGGAGCCAATTAAAGCAAGATTCATGTTTTCATTCTGCACTTCGAAGTCTTCAACTTTTTTAGATATAATCTTCCAAAGATCTTTTCCAAAATCACTAGCCTCACCAATAATTTCATCAGAAAAATAATCGACATGAAACTTTTCCTTCAAATATTTAGTTGCTGCTTGAACCGCGGATTTAACACTGCCTATTAGATAATTATGAACATTGGTAAAGCAAGGATCCTTATTTTTTGGATTTTCTTTTTCAACAAGATTTAATCCATTTTCAAGTATTTGTTTCGCTGAAACAGGAATTTGTTCAGTAAGATCATATTTTTTCAAAATACGCAGGCAATCTTGAAAGGTCGTGTTATCGGGAACAGTAGGTCCTGAAGCTGTGGAGTCTAAATCATCACCCACGACATCAGAAATGATCAGTGAAATTAACGTGGCACCGCTGCCCTCAAATATCTTTTTTGCGAGGTTGCCTCCCTTAAATTTTGAAAGATGTTTTCTTATAGCATTTATTTCGTGAATAGAGGCTCCAGAAGCTAGAAGTAATGAATTGACCTTTTGTAATTCATTTAAGGATAATCCATTTCTAGGTAAAGGCAACAATGCTGAGCCTCCTCCTGAAATTAAGCAGATAATCAAGTCGTTTTGCGTGGTATTTTCGACAATCTTCATCATTTTTTTAGTGCCTTTTACCCCATTTTCATTCGGGATGGGATGGGATGCTCTATTGATTTCGACATTGGTAGAATAATCTTTAAGGTTAAGTTCTAAATTTCCGGGAACATTAATTATGCCTTGAAAGGGTAAGGTTGGAGCATGCTGAAAAATTTTTTCAAGTTCCTTTAGCATTAAAGCAGATGCTTTGCCTCCGCCTATGATGTAAATTTTATTATAGTCCTTCAGATCAAAAGTATCATTGTTAACGATAAGCTTGCTAACTTCTATTTTTACACTATTTTTGATTAAATTCTCGGGTCGAACTGCATCTATTGCCTTATCTAATGCATTTAAAGCTATTTTTCTCAATTTAAGTTGAGCATTATCCAGATTTTTTGAGAGCAATGCATTTCGATTTTTAATATAAGAATCCAATTTCAATACTCCATTTTAACTATTCTTTAATGAGTAGCGATTTTTAATTAAAATTAATAATAATTGAACCATTTTCATAAATATCATTATATTAGAAGATAATTAATCATAATTACCATTAAAAAATGAGGATATTATGAGTGAAAATGTTTATGATTTGGCAGTAATTGGCGCGGGACCTGGGGGATATCATGCGGCTATTAGAGCTGCACAATATGGAGCTAACGTGGCCTTAATTGAGAAGGAAGCTCTTGGGGGCACCTGCCTTAACTGGGGCTGCATACCAACGAAGGCACTTTACGCAAGCAGCCACATGATTGAAAAAGTAAAAGAATCTGAAAAATTTGGTGTAGAAATCAAGGGGTATGAACTAAATTTCGCGAAGGCTGTAGAAAGAAAAAATAAGGTGGTGAAAGATTTAGTGGAAGGGATTGGTGCGTTGCAAAAAGCCTGGAAGAACGACGTGTACATGGGAATGGGCAAAATAATAGGAGGAAATGCAAATGAAGGATTTGATATTTCAATTGAAGGAGAAAATAGCACCACAATAAAAGCTAAAAGAGTCATAATAGCTACTGGTTCATCTCCTGCCTTGATTCCAGCCTTTAATATAGATCATGACAGGATATTGACCAGTGATGATATTTTACATCCAGATTTTAAAACAGTTCCAAAAACGCTCTTAATAATTGGAGCAGGGGTTATTGGGTGCGAGTTTGCTAACATATTCGCTACTTTTGGTAGTAAGGTTACCATGCTTGAATACCTTCCTACCGCCATCGCCACAGAAGAACCCATGATCGTGAGAGAACTCATGAAAAAGTTTGATGAGCTAGGAATCGAAATAAAACTCTCCCAGAATGTCTTGTCCGTTGAAAATACAGGAAGCGGGGTAAAAGCTACAACTTGCTCAGCAGAAGTACCTCGGGATCAGGTGGAAAGTGCAGAAAAATTTACATATGAAGCGGAATATTGCTTGGTTTCAATCGGTAGAGCAAGAGAATCTAAGAATATAGGATTAGAAGAGCTTGGCATTGAAACAGATAGAGGTGCAATTAAAATAGATACCAAGACAGCGGAAACTGCGGTGAAAGGAATTTATGCAATCGGGGATGTTTCCCTTTCTGGCGCTCCCATGTTGGCCCATGTTGCTAGTTATATGGGAGACGTGGCAGTCGCTAATGCACTTGCTAGTATTGGGGGTTTTCCGGTGAAAGAAATGACCACTGATTACAGCGTCGTACCAGCAACCATCTTTACCTCACCAAATATCGGATCTGTCGGATTAAGAAGGAAGCAAGCCAAGGAACAAGGGATGGATGTGTTAATGGGGCAATTCCCATTTCAATCATTAGGAAAAGCATTATGCATGGGAGAGGATGATGGATTTATCATGATTCTAGCTGATAAAGGAACCCATAAAATTATAGGCGCTTCCTGTATCGGTGCTGAGGCACCAGAATTGATTTCTGAAATTTCATTAGCAATGCAACACGGAATGAGTGTTCATGATGTGGCAGAAACGATCCATTCACACCCCACGATAAGTGAAATGGTCTTAGAAGGAACCGAAGCTGTGGTAGGGAAAGCTGTTCATAAGAAAGGAAGACCAATTCACGATTAAAAATTAAAATTTCAACAACTTTTCTTTCTCTCTTATTTTTTTATGTCTTTTTTGTCATTTCGTTTTAAATAGATCAATATCATTATTAATAAATATGGAAAAATTTCTAGAAATCGCGAAAAACGCCTTCCCAAAAATAGAGGGTTCAGAAGAATTAGAAGGTCTAAAGGAAAAGGTAGAGATTTTATGGGACAAATGGGGCATACCTCACATTTATGCTAATTCTGTGGAGGACGCTTGTTTTTGCGTGGGATATATTCATTCCCGCCATAGATTATGGCAGTTAGAAACCATTAGACGACTTACTACTGGAGAATTGTCAGAATTATTAGGAGATGCTACAATTGAGAGAGATAAGTATTATAAAACGATTGGTTTACATCGCATTGCTCGAGAATGCGAAGAGAGGATAACTCAAAATAAAGATACGGATATATATATATACTTAAATTCCTATGTAAATGGTATTAACTCAGGCATGGAAAAAGCTAAGGAAAATCCACCTTTAGAATTCGCTACTCTCAATCTTAATATTAGAAAATGGAAGATAGAAGACTCTCTCAAAATTGCTTTGATGATTGACTGGGGTCTTTCAGATTGGAACTTTCCCTTAGAAATATTAAGGGAAAAGTTAATCTTGAAACTGGGACCCGAATTGGCAAATAAACTAATGCCATTATATTCAAAAGCCAACAAGGGAAGTAATGGATGGGTTGTTGGTCCTGAGAAATCAAAAACAGGCTCTGTCTTATTTGCTAATGACCCTCATTTACCGCTCACATTGCCTGCTATTTGGTTTTTAATTCATATCGTTTGTCCCGGATTAAATTCGATTGGTACTTCTTTTCCAGGATTGCCAATAGTTGTTTTAGGCCATAATGAAAAAATAGCATGGGGTTGTACAAACGTTCATGCAGATACAATCGATCTCTTTAGGTTAGAAATCAATCCAGAAAATGAAAACCAATATAAATATGATGATCAGTGGATAGACTTTGAAATAATTGAGGAGCCAATTCACATAAAAGACCAAGAAGATCCCTTACCATTTAAGGTAAAGATGTCGAAATTCGGACCGATAATTGATACTTTTGAGATCGACAGTAGAATTTATCAAATAGATCTCCCTGATAAATTAGCATTGCGATGGACGAGTTATGAACCGCATCTTGAGAATACTGTGGAGGCATTCATGAAGATAAACAAGGCTTCAGATTGGAATGAATTCAGAAAGGGAACGAGTCTACTCTACATAAATCCTCAAAATGTTATCTATGGAGATGTAGAAGGAAATATTGGACATCAACATGGAGGTCGGATTCCCGTTAGAAAACAAGGTGATGGTGCTACAATCACAGAAGGTAGGGGAAGTAAGGATAACTGGCAACGCATTTCAGAATTTGAAGAGATGTATTCAATATTAAATCCTAAGATGGGATTCGTCTATACTGCTAATTTTAATGAAGATAAATCCACAAGCGGGTTATTAATTGCTCAAGACAGGTCAGAGCCTTATCGTCAGATAAGAATAAAACATTTACTTCAATCAAAAGAGGGTATCTCTTTTCAGGACATGATTAATTTTCAATTGGATTATTGTACCTTAGAGGCAGCTGAATTTCTGCCTATAATGCTGAAATATTTGAAATCAAACGATAATTTGGATGATCATGACGAATATATATCTTTACTTGAAAATTGGGATTATATTTTAACGAAAGATACCATAGCAGGTACTATATATAAAATATGGACACACCAGACCATGAAATCAATCATTATACCATTTATCGGTGAGGAGGTATTTAAACCTTTTACAGGAGTTTATTCTTTTGATTTGAAAATATTATTTGAATATTTTAAAGATAAAACCAAGGAAATCGAAGAATTATTGTTCAAATCATTTCAAAACACAATAACGTTCTTATCCGAAGAGTTATCACCTGATCATAAGAAATGGAAGTGGGGAAACCTCCATAAGGTAACGCTTACTCATCCATTTTCTCTCGCCAGTGAGGATGCAAAGGTATTAAATATAGGCCCCTATAAAATCGGAGGGGATACAAATACATTAAACAATGGTCATTATGACCCCTTAAGCAATTTTGATGTAATTGTAGGACCATCTTACAGACAAATTCATGATCTTACTGACTGGGACAAATCTCTCTGCATTATCCCAGGTGGTCAGTCAGGTCTGCCTTTCCACGAGCATTATAAAGATTTGATGAAACTATATGTCAAGGGTAAGTACATTCCAATGTTATTCAGTAAAAGTGAAATACTGAAAAATCTCGAGGGCATTTTAAAATTAGAGCCGAAATGAATTAATTATTATTTCCATTTTATTTATTTAATTCACTCATTTTTGAATATTCAACATGATGGTGTAGCTATTTCAATGGTAAGACAAGAAAAATACTTTTTTCAATGTATTAAATGCAATCGAAGAATAACCGGAGCAAATGATGAGACATTGACCTGTCCAGATTGTGGAAGTCCGATTTCGGTGCAGATGAATATAGAAACTATAAAAGAAATCACTTCCAGAAAAATTTTCTTCAATATAAAAATTAAATCCATGTGGTCCTTTTTTGAGTTTTTACCATTGTTGGATAAAAGAAATATTGTTTCAATTAAGGAAGGAAACACTCCCATCGTGAGAAGTTTTCGATTAGCCGAGAAGCTTAACTTAAAAAATTTAACACTCAAATTAGAATATCTTAGTCCAACAGGTTCTTTTAAAGATCGTCAAATTTCCATGGGTATTAGTAAAGCAATTGAAATGAATAAAAATGCGGTGATTACCATGAGTTCGGGGAATGTTGGGGCAGCAGTTGCCGCATACTCTGCCAAGGCAGGCTTGAAAAACCTCATATTAATTCCATCAATTGCTCCTGAAAGTAAGATTCTGCAAATTAGAGCCTATGGTGCAAACATCATTAGAATTAAATCGGACTCAACGGAATTTATCTCTCAAGTTGTTCAAAAAGCAAGTAAAGAATTTGACATGGCAAATTTAATAACTGCAGCAATTTACAATCCATTTATCATCAAAGGGGCGAAGTCTATTTCCTATGAAATTGCCATCCAAAGCAAATACGAGAATCATGAGTTTCCGGATGTCATTATTATTCCAGTAGGAGGTTCTGGTTTGTTAAGTGGAGTTCATGAAGGATTTAAAGAGCTAATAGAGTTAGATTATATAGATTCCATGCCGAAATTAGTTGCCGTACAACCTGAAGGGTGTGCTCCTTTTGTAAAAGCAATCAAAAACGATCTTTCCCCTGAATTCCTCTTTAATAATCCTTGGACAGATATAAATACAATATCGACCGCATTAGCAGATGACATTCCTTTGGATTGTCATACAGGCATTCCTGCTATAAAGGAATCGGGCGGTTATGCTGTCTCCGTGTCAGATAAAGAAACTTTAGAAGCCGAAAAACAGTTAGGCATGTTAGAAGGTATATTTGCTGAACCATCTAGCTGTACTACCATTGCTGCCATTAATAAATTGTTCATTGAAGATAAAATTCAAGAAGATGATAATATATATTGTCTAATCACTGGTTCCGGCTTCAAGGATATTAAATCCATTGAACCTATACTCCCAAGAATAATTGACGTGGAAAAGGAATTCAATTGGAAAGAATTGTTTGGGAATTTACTTTGAAATTAATGAACAAATAATGATTATTCTGTTTTAGAAGTAAAATGAATATTTAATTAAACTAAAATTGAAATAGTATTAATTAAAATTTTTTAAAAATTTAAAAAATAGAGAAGTGACTTATGAAATGAGTGATCTAGGAAATAAAAAGGAATCTTTAGTTATATTTCATTCGAAACGTGAAATGGCCTCGATGAATGTTGCCAGTATAGCGATCGAATTAATTCAGGGGGTTCTAAGTATCTTCATTTTCTTCTTTTATGAAGCTGAGCTTGGATTATATTCAATATTAGCAGGAGTGGGGATTGCAATTTATGCCATATATGATGCATTTAACGATCCCTTGGTAGGATATGTAACTGATCGAGTCTTTAAATTCACCAAGAAATGGGGACGTAGATTTCCGTTCATTATCATTTTCTTCATCCCGATGTTGATTTGTTTCCTCTTAATATTTTCTCCTCCCATATTCATTCAAAATTCTCAAATGGGCTTATTTGGATGGTTAGTGTTTTCCACATGTCTTTTTGATACAGTGGAATCTTTTTTCACCATCAATTTTTGGGCTTTGGGTCCCGATAAATTTAGGGATCAAGATGAACGGAGGTCGATCGCGACCTTTGAAGTATATCTGGGATTCATTGGAGTAATCTTGTCGTTTGTTGTTCCCCCCTTGATCATAGACTTTGGAGTCATTAGTTCCTATGCTTTGATGGCCTGGGTATGTGTAGGAATAAGCGCTGTGTGTTGGTTTCTCATGATTCCAGGAGTGAGAGATGACCAAGCGACGGTAAATCATTACCTAGCAAATTATGATAAAGAAGAGAAAGAATCTTTTTTTAAATCATTGAAAGCTGTGCTCTCACAGAAAAACTATGTCGCATTTCTGCTATTATATATCATGTATCAGGCGATGATTCAGATCATGCAAGCTTCAGTCGTCTATCATACAAATTTTATCCTAAATGAAGAGGCAGATATAGTCACGGTGATCATATTAATGCTCTTCTTGGGAGGATTGATTTCCATACCATTATGGCTTAGATACACCAAAAAAACTGGCGATAATAGGAAGGCGTGGTTAATTAGTGCATCCTTCATGGCAATCTTTGCGGCTCCTTTAACTTTGATGAGTAATTTAACAGGAGTGATGATCGTGATCTTCTTATATGGTCTCGCATTTGGTGGTTTCTGGGTAATGATTACCCCTGTATATAGTGATGTTATTGATGAATCCGTGGTTATGTCTGGAAAAAGAAGAGAGGCTACCTATGGAGGTATTCGCCAATTTTTCCTAAATTTAGCCCGGGTTATTCAGGCAATGACACTCGCCATCGTACATGAGTTCACAGGTTTCGTTGAAGGTGCTGACCAACAAGGGCCACTGGCATTGTTTGGGATTCAGCTTCATTTTGGGATCATACCTGCTATATATATGGCCATTGGAGTTCTCATTTTCTGGAAATTCTATGACATCACACCAGAAAAGGTTAAAGAAAACAAGGAAATACTCAAGAAAATGCAAATATAAATCCTTTTTTATCAACTTTTTTTTATTTAAAAATTAAACTTAAATTTTTTCTTAGAACAAAAAGCCTGCTTTATAAAAACTAATTTAAGAAAAAAAAATAGAAGATTTATTCTTGTTTCAGAATAATCTTATAAAGATCTTTAGCAAATTTAGGTTGATCATCCATGATCGTCGTGGCATCCAACGTTAAAATACTGAATTTGACCTTAATTTTCAGCCCAAAGCCCACGATGTCATACCAAGGTCTCGCTCCGAACGTTTCTCTATATTGTAAGCACAAATCTTCAACTTTTTTTAGTTTTAATCGGAATTTATCATAGGGAAAATCCATGCTAAAAGTATACTTGTGTATCGTGGCAGTCCGATTCTTAGAAGCCTCATCGAATAGTTTCTTCATGTAAAGCTGATCGACTTTCTCAACCTGAGAAAATCCCTTAACTTGAGGCGATTGAATCTCCTTCTTAAATTCTCCAAAATTTTTGATTCTGCTGATGTTTTTAGTATATATGATGATCGCTGAGGATATTACTTCCGAGTTAGAAATTTCTATGAAAATTCCTTCAAAAGTCTCCATGATAATTTTCGTAAGAGTGATTTGTCTTACTATGCCTTTATTTCCTTTTATTTTTACAATATCACCTACATCAATGGGGCTTATTATCATGAGTACTATTCCCGAAATAAAATTAGAAAAGATTCCCTTGGAAGCGAAAGCTAAGGCAGTACTAATGGCACCTGTAAGAATTGCTGTGTATGTTGGGTCAATCTCATCAAAGATTGGAAAACCTTCAAGAATGAAATATACAATTATTATAAAAGAAATTAAATCGGTTGTGAAGGTTATCTTGTTTTCTTGTTTTGCCGAGATTTTTTTTACATGATGGACGGTGAAAGCTAAGATTCTATTAAAGATTAATAATATTATGCCAAGAATAGTTATATATATTAGTGCTTCTAAATCAGTACTAAATATCGCCAAAATTACGCACCCCCTTCATTAAATTTTGATTTAAAGCCCTTATTTTCTCCAGATTCCCATCCTTCAAAAATCTCTTCAGGATATAATTGAAATAGGATATCGCGTAAAAATAAATCAATATATTCTAATACTAAATTTGGAGAATTAGCCATGACAAGTAGGACTATTTTTAATCTGTCAACTGTGGTAGAATCTACAAGATAATCAGGTCGCATGCCTAGAAGTGGCTCATACTTATCAAAGACGGGAGCTAATAGGGAATCTAGTTTCTCTGGATCGACTGAGGGTAAAATTTCGAGGACTTTCGTATAATTTGTTATTTTTTTACCACGTTTTACCAATTGTTGAAAATCTTTTAAATATTTTTTCAGATCTCTTTCGTGGTTGAAAATTTCGGATCGATCTAGCTTTCGAAATGTAAATTTTTTTACAGAAGCATTAAAGACCTTGGTATTTGGTATGTAGGTAAACACGCCATCTAATTCTCTTATTACAGTGTAATTCAAGTTAATCTCATTGATTATGCCTTGTATACTGTTTGTTTCTACCAAATCACCAATTTCTACATCCTCTTTAGAGATTAAAATGAGTCCAGAGGCAATGTTATTTATGATATCTGAGAAAGATAGTGAAATCGCAACTAAAAGAAATGAAATTATTGCTATTGTTAAGGTTGGTGATACAAAAAATAACAATGAAAATATAAAGACCAACCAAATGATATTCACGACGAGTGAAAACACGTATTTAAAAATCCTATTCCGTACAATCGTATTTGATAAGCCTATTATAATGGTGCGTAGGATGTAAACGAAGATATTTAAAAGAATCAAGTTAATTAGAAGCTGATCTAATCCTGAATAATAGTACACCCAATATCCAATAGCCATGATGACTATGAAGATCACAAATTCTAGTAAAATTTTGATTGATTTTCGCATAATTAGATTTAAGATTTTTAAGCTTTTATAAGTAATACTATTTAAAAAAGAATTGATTAATAATTTCTAGAGCATGAATACAGTATTTTCATTAATAATGGAAAAAAAGAAAAAGATCATTAAATTCAAATCTGATTTTATGCATTGTTCAGTGAGTAATATTCATAAATTTTAAAATATTGAAATCTAAATGGGTTATTTTGAATTCTAAAGAAATATTGCATTAACGAGGTTAATTAATAATGCTTAAAAAATTTGGGAAAAGTTCAAAAAAAGTTGGTCTTCCCCCAGGAACTATAGTATATACTGAAAAGAAAAAAAAAACCAAGACAAGAATTACAATTATTGATTATAATGAAATAGAATTCTCGATTAAGGAAATCAAACAGATAAATGAATCAATCAATCAAATTGATGAATCATTTATTCGGTGGATTAATGTTGTTGGAATAGAAAATACAGATATTATTAATGACTTAGGTCATATTTTTGAACTCCATCCGCTCCTCTTGGAGGATGTGGTCAATCCTCATCAAAGACCTAAGTATGAAGAATTTAAAGATTATATTTTCATTGTTTTAAAAAAACTAATTTTAAGGGGAGATAGACAATTAGAAACTGAACAAATTAGCATTGTATTAGGTAAAAATTATGTAATATCATTTCAAGAACAAGAAACTAATCTTTTTAATCCAATTTTAAATCGGATAAAGATCCCTAAGGGACTTGTAAGAAAGATGGGAGCAGATTATTTGACTTATGCTTTGGTTGATATTGTTATAGATAATTATTTCGTCGTAGAAGAAAGTATCGGTGAGATTATTGAAGATATAGAAGAGGAATTAATAGAATCCCCTAAGCTTGAGACCTTACAAGCAATTTATAAGCTAAAAAGACAAATCACCGAATTGCGTAAATCAGTCTGGCCATTAAGAGAAGTGATTAATAAATTACAGAGAGAACAGTCACCGCTCATTGGAGATGAACTAGGAATTTATTTAAGGGATATTTATGACCATATCTTTAGAATATATGATTCATTACAAGACTACCGCGATATAATCTCAGGTATGCTCGACATGTATCTCTCAAGCGTCAGTAATAAAATGAACGAAATCATGAAAGTGCTTACAATTATTTCAACTATATTCATTCCACTATCATTTTTGGCAGGTTTCTATGGGATGAATTTTTTATACATGCCTGAACTCAAGATTCCAACCGCATATCCTTTATTAATTATTGTAATGGTGCTTATTGCAGCTATAATGTTAGTGTTCTTTAAAAGAAAAAAATGGTTATAATTCATTTATAACTTTGATAATTATTTATTAACCTTTGACTTTTTTGAGCAATAGTGGTGTA
>SDNN01000076.1 GCA_004524425.1 Promethearchaeota archaeon | reverse complement strand
TTGAGTTCCATGAATTATCACGTCAACTATTTTATCTTTAATAATTTGTTTAAGAACCTTCTTCTCTCTAACACGTTCGCCCACGTGGCACGCAATAATTTTATTTGTTTTATGCTTTTGTTCTTTTAAAATCTTCTTTTTTTGGTCATTAATAACACCGTAGCTTGCCAGACCAATCCCATCTGCTGAATTCATAACTGAAAAAATCTCATCCACATCATTAAATCGCCCCAAAATCACATGGTTCAACAAATTATCAGATAATGCTTGCCTTAAAATCTCAATTCCTTCATTTCCTCTTTCTCTAAAATCGACAAAACATGTCGTTCCATTTGAAAGCATTTCTAATGCAGCATTTTTAATCCCTTTTATTTTTGATTCCTTTGAAACAGCATGAAGAAGTTTATGTTTGAGTCCATCAGGTGGGGCTACAATTTCTTTCAAGTTCTTATTGAATCCTGCCTCTTTTGCAAAACTATCTCCTATGTGCACATGTGAATTAATAAAACCAGGAATCATTATTTCAAGTTTATTTTGTTTATTATGTCCTTCCTTATATGCATCATCATCATGTGTTATCTTTAATATTCTTCCTTGCTCATTAATCTTTAAAACTACATTCTCTTTAAGTTCTAAATTATCTCCTATTAATGCAAGATTGCTAAAAATTTGTTTGCGCTCCATTTAATGCTCAAATTATTATTTTAAATCCAAAAAAATTTAACCGATTCTTAAATATTAGAATTGATTCATCTTTTAAAAATAAAGCAAAAAAATTTTAGTCTTCATTCCGGTGGTATAAAATCGCACATCATTTTAAGTTGGATTTACAAGATTCTGATTCCGTGGTTGATATCCCTCTAGATAAAGTCGGTATTGTTGGACTTCGAAAGAAAATAGAAATTGTTCAAGAAAATAAAAATTACTCGTTTTATGCTGAAATTTCTGCTTTGATCTCACTACCTGCAGAACAAAGAGGGATTCACATGAGTAGAACTTCTGAAACAATTGAAGAGGTCATCAATGAGGTCATTTTTAGACCCACCCCCACTATTGAAGTAGTTGCGGATAGAATCGCCAGAAAATTATTAGAACGCCATCCTTATACCTCAAAGGTAGAAGTTAAACTAGCTGGAGACATAATTGTTAGAGTTAGGGAAAAAGAAAACAGGAACATTCAAAAAGCTTATAATATCAGCTCCTGTGCCCAGGCAAATAAATATGATTCTGGAGATGTAGAGTTCAATTATTTTATAGGAGCTAGTGCTGTTGGTATGACTGTATGTCCTTGCGCAAAGGAGATGTCTCAAGAGTATGCGGAGGAAATAATAAAAACTCGTAAAGATATAAACGTATCTGAAGAAGATTTAAAAAAATTACTAAACATCTTACCCTTTTCATCTCATAATCAGCGCTCCACAGGTACCATAATTTTACAAATTAATGATTTAAATAGCCATAGAATTGATGTACTTGACATAATAGATATCATAGAAGAAAGCATGAGTGGTAAAATACAATCTGTTTTGAAGAGACCTGAAGAGGCAGAACTCATAAGAATAGCTCATCTGAAACCGTTATTTTCGGAGGATGTTGTTCGGGAAATGGCTAAAAATTTCATGGTGAGAAATTTCCCAAATTTAGAAAGCGATTTCAAGGTGATCTTTAAAATTGAAAGCTATGAATCAATCCATCCCCATAATGTGTATGCTGAATTGAAAACCACTATTGGAGAATTAAAACAGTATATCCAAAAACAAGCTTGAAATCAAATGGACTTCGTGCAAGGAATTGAAGGAGATTATCTTGAATCAAAGAATGACAACTTAATTTTTGATGTAAAAGGCTTATTGCATCCAAAAGAACGTAAAATTTGTTTCATTAGATTTTATCCCCATCCTGATGGCGATAGGAGTAGAGATGGGCTAAAGTATAAAAAAATATATGATTTACAAGCGCGCTATTCCTTTTTGAGAAAAAATTTCCCGAAGTATCTCTTCTTTTCTAATGAACGTGATTTAGAGTTACAAGGTGTAAGAATCGAAGATATTAAAGAAATATATACTCCAAGAGATTATTTCAAAAAGTTGCAAACAAAACATGATTTGTCTAATATTGAGAACTATTCTAAAGACCTGTGTAATCTATTTATCAATGAATGTGATATTTCAGATACCTCAATTGGAATAAGTGGATCGCCCATGGTTCATTTAAACAAAGAAGATTCAGATATAGATTTAATTATATATGGAACTGACACGAGTTTAAAATTTCAAGAAAAATTGGTTAAGTTATTCAATACATCTGTCAATTTAAGAAAATACAACTTGGAAGAATTCAAAAATCACTTTAATTGGAGAGCAGGAGGGTCTAATATCACTTTTAAAGAATTCCTAAGATCTGAACGAAGAAAGCTTCATCAAGGCAAGTATCATGATCATGATTTTTTTATCAGATACATAAAAAGTCCTGAAGATTGGAATCATGACTTTTATGATTTAATATATGAGAATTTTGGAAGAGTCAAAATCAAGGCTAAGATTAGCGATTCAAGGGAATCTATTTTCACTCCTTGTTCATATAAAGTTGAATCTGTCAAAGTTTTAGACAGTAGTAAAATTAAAAGAACTCATGATAAAGTGAATCTTCTTGAAATTAATTCATACCGCGGTCGTTATTGTGAACAAGCAACAAAAGGAGAAGCGGTATCCGTTGCAGGTAAATTAGAAAGAGTACAAGTCAAAAATAACGATCCATATTTTAGAATATTGTTAGAAAATCCCAAAATGGATTACATGGTAATCCTAGATCCATGATATTTTCATTACACCTTTATCAGCTGTTTATTATTCCAAAGAATTACTATATAGACTATATAAAGTCAATATTGCTCTTTATTTTATGACGAAATCTCTTTTATTTCTCTTATTTCTATAATTAGATAAAAGATACTAAAATTGTGATATTTTTGAGTAAAGCAGAAAAAATTCAAGAACTATTTACCAATTATAAGTTCTTTGATGATTTTAAAATAATAGAGGAGAAACCTCAAAAAATTAAGAAAGATTTAGAAAAGAAAATAAAAAAGAAATATAAAGCTTTAAAGTACGTATGTGATCATTGTGGAGCATTTAATCATAAAAATCAAGGTATTTGCGGAATATGCATGTCTCCATTAATAAGAAAAGCAACTAAAAGAGAAATATATCAATCAATAGATTTCATTGAAAATTACCGCAAATCATATTAGAAATTAACGAAGGGTTATTAAATTGTTAAAAACATCCAAATTGAAAAAATTTATAGATTTTGATAAGAACAGAAATATTGTTTATGATAATCTATGGTTAGATGATCATAAAATCACCATTAAGATTTCTCTTTCAGAAGAGAACTTATCTAAAGATATGCCTAAAATTGAAGAGTTTAATTTATCTAAATATAGCTTTCTATTATCTTATGAGTAGAAAGCAATAATATTCGTATTTTTTTTAGTTATACACTTATTTATAACAACAATATCTTATTTTTTTCACCTCTAATGAATGTTAGATGCATTTTTTTTTGAGTTTGCTTATCCTTATTTTTCATGATACATTTTTTCTAATTAGTAGAAATAATGAAGAAAGTTGATCGTTACAAGCAATCTATCGAATTAGATCCAGATGACGTGGATGCCTGGACTAATTTGGGTGATTCATATTACGAAGAAGCCGATTATGTGAACGCATTAGAGTGCTATAAAAAAATCGCAAAAGATTTAGATCCATATTCTAGTGAGGCCTGGAATAACATGGGTTTAGTCTATTCATATATTGGAGAGCAAAACAAAGCGATTAAATGTTATCAAAAGGCAATTTCATTGAATCCTGATGACGCGATAGTATACTATAATATGGGATTTTCGTATGAAGAGTTAGAAGAGATTGATGAGGCCATAAATTGCTATTCAAAGGCACTAGAATTCGATCCTACCTATATAGATGCTTTAAACAACATCGCGCTTATATATAGAGAGAGGGAACTATATCAAGAGGCAATTGAAAATTATAATAGAGCTCTAATAATAGACCCTGATAATATTCATGTCATAAAAAATTTAGCTTATATTAACCACGAACTTATGGAATTTGACGAGGCTATCCGTTATTATAGAGTTGCTCTTGAATTAAAACCCAGAAATGCCAAAATCTGGGAGAGATTGGGAAATCTTTATTATGAAATTAATAATTATGATGATGCAATCAAATGCTTGCAAAAAGCTGTTCAGTTTGATCCTTATTACATTGATGCCTGGAATGATTTAGGCCTTTATCATGTCTTCCTCGATGAATATGAGAAATCAATAGAATTTTACGAAAAGGCAATAGAACTTGATCCTAACGATTACATTTTATATGAAAATATTGCATATAGTTATTATAAAATGAACAAGTATGATGAAGCGAAACAATTTTATTCTAAGTCAATAGAATTAAATTCCGAAAATCCATCTGCTTTAAAAAACCTTGGATTAATATATTTTTATGAAAAACAATACGATGATGCTGTTGAATGTTTCCTAAAAGCATCCCAATTCAACCCTAATGATTTCGAAATTTGGGAACTCCTTGGTTCACTTTACGAAAAAAAAAATGATCATGAGAAGGCTAAAGGATATTATGAACAAGCTTCTAAATGGAAGAAAAGAAATTCTTAGTTTATTAATGCTCTGTTAATTAAGCTATTTATTGACCCACCAAATAATTTTTCAAATAGATAATAAGAGTAAAAGGAACAAGCAAATGGAAATATATAATGCTGATTTACATATACATTCTCCAAAATCCATCGCTGTATCACAATCATTGAATTTAGACACCATGAGTGAAATGTGCAAGAAAAAAGGAATAGACATTTTGGGAACGGGGGATATATTACAGCCAGATTGGTTAGACTACATGGAAAACAACCTGAATAAAAATGAAGATGGTTCTTATACCTACAATAATGTTTTTTTTATCTTACAGACGGAGATTGAAGATCAAGAAAGCATTCATCATTTAGTACTTTTCCCTGATTTCGAAGTAGTTAAAGAAGTTCAGAAAGGCTTAAAACCGCATTCTAAAAACCTTTTAGGTGATTGGGGAGGTCGACCTCGAGTGAATTTATCACCCGCTGAATTGGTAGATATGCTTACTGATTGGGGGTGTTTAATAGGTCCAGCTCATGCTTTTACCCCCTTTAGAGCTATCTTTCGGCAAAGTAAATTTGATACTCTTGAAGATTGTTATCAAGATGCAGCTAAAAAAGTCTATTTCGTAGAATTAGGTTTATCTGCCAATACTGATTTAGCAGATAGATTAAAATGCTTAGAAAAACAAACATACTTAAGTAATAGCGATGCTCATTCAGAAAATCTACTGGGAAGAGAATTTAATAAATTTAAAATAGAATCTCCATCTTTTGAAGAACTAAAACTTGCGATCATGAGAAAAAATGATAGAAAAATTCTATTAAATGTTGGTCTTCATCCTAAATTGGGCAAGTATTATAACATGTTTTGTTATAAGTGTAGAAGAAGAATATTATTTAAAAAATCTAATGGTAAAAACCAAGGAATATTTAATAAATATTCCATCTCTGATAATTTCATAACTTATTATACAGATAATCCAGACCTAAGCAAGACTGATTATATAGACAAAGTTTCTAAGGATAAGATGATTTGTCCTGCATGCAGAGAAAAAACTCAAAAGAATTATAAAATCAGGCTCGGAGTGAGCGAAAGAATCGAAGTCATATCTGATTATACTATACCAAAGCATCCTGATCATAGGCCTTCATATGTAAATGCTGTGCCCTTAATTGATATAATCAGATCAGTGAAAGGAATTAAAAGCAAAACTAGTAAAACAGTTTTAAAGGAATATGAAAGAATCATCAATGAATTGGATAATGAATCTAATATTCTAATTGAGACATCCATAAATAAAATAAAGCAATTTGATAAAAATATAGCTGATATAATAAAGGCATTTAGAAATGACGAGATTGAATACACACCAGGAGGGGGAGGTACCTATGGACAAATTAAATTTGATATTTGATGTAATTATATTTTAAATTCTAAATCTAATTTAAGCAAATCTCCACATTTAGAACACGTGAGCCAATCAAAGATTTTCAAGCTAACTACCATTTGCTCCACTGCATCACGTGGAAATTGATTCTTAAAAATTCTCTGATATTCGCAAGTCGGACAGGATATTTTTGCTCGAACCTGAATAATATCTCCATCTAATTTAGTCTCACTCAGGCTCTCATCATCTTTATCCGTCTTATTATAATCAATTTCCAAATCAAGCAACCCCAGGTTTTATTTATTAACTAGTAAAAATTTTGGTTTATAAACTTTACACTTAATTAGTATTTATTTTCCCGTGAGTACTATGACTGAATAGTATCATGACAATTCAGATTAATAAGCTCTCATGAATATATCATTTGAATATCACATTCATATATTATTCTTGTAAGATTGTGATAATATATAAAAGAATAATTAAGATGATAGAGTTGAAGGATCTTGAATTCAATATGGGTTTAAAAATGCCTAATTTTTCCCATTTGGACGACTCTATTAAAGTAAGATTTGATGAAATCTCGCAATTGCCTCAAATATCGAATGCTAATCTTGTCCATGACTCAGATGAATACTTATCGGAATTATTGAGAGTTTTAAAGATTAAAAGTTTAGTAGTTGGTGTTGGAGGGGCGGGAAATAATATTGTGACACGACTGCAGGAACTAGGCCTCTCCTTTACTAAGACCTTAAATATTAATACTGATGCTCAGGATTTGTATTATTCAAATGCAAAGCATAAATTATTAATTGGAAAAGAACAATGTAATGGTTTAGGTTCTGGGAATGATCCTTTGATGGGTAAAATGGCTGCTGAAGAGGATGCTGATAGGATTAAAAAATTATTAAATGCTGATATTGTTTTTATCACTTGTGGGCTAGGAGGTGGAACTGGGACAGGTGCAGCCTCTGTTGTGGCTAAGGAAGCAAAAAAAAATGGTGCCATTACCGTTTCTCTGTGTACCATACCATTTCGTAGTGAGGGAACTCAAAGAAGAATGAGAGCCAAGGTTGGTCTTAAAAAACTAGCAAAATATTCTGATACCTTGATTCCAATCCCAAATGATAATTTATTAGAGATCATGCCTAATAAGAGCATATTATTCTGTTTTAAAATAATGGATGAAGTTCTAGTACGAAGTATTCGTGAGATTGTAAATCTTATAAATAATTGTGGCATGGTTAACATTGATTTTGCTGATGTGAGAAAGGTTTTTCAAAAATCAAGCGACTATCCTTCTGGACTAATTGGCATAACAGAAACCTTAGGAAAAACTGATGATCTAATTCAAAAATCTAAGCTGGCCATACACAATCCTCTTCTGAAGCCAAATACCAAGGAAGTCGATAGGTGCTTGGTTTCAGTCTCAAGTGATCATAAATTATCCTTAACTAACGTTGATAAGATCATTTCAACCATCTCGAATGAAGTTCCAGAGGAAGCAAAGATTAAATTTGGCACTAACTTGGATCCAAATCTAGATACCAAAATTAGAATAATGGTACTTGGAAAAGGCCCCATATCTCCTTATGTAAGAAGTGCCGTCGATTCAGATGTCAAAGAATATCAAGAGTAGATCTTATTATTTAGAATATTTATTATAAATATCCCTTTTTATATCATTAATACGTTTTAATGAATGAGGTATTTTTTTAAAAAATATTTCGATAGGTGACTAAATTGACTAATGATAAAATGCCCACAGAATTATTAAAAAAAGAAATTAAAATATTTTTAAAAGAGAGAAAAGTACTAGTATTATGCACGTGCTCAAAAGATGCCATACCACGAGCAACACCAATGGATTTTTATATAGATAAAAGATCCGACGATTTTGATATTTATGTGGGACCTGCTCCCGGAAGAAAAGTAAAAAATATCGAAGAAAATCCCATAGTGAGCATAGGAATTTATACCCCCATGGATACGGGAAAAATCCAAGGATTGCAAATCACCGCATCTGGAAAAAGTAGATTGATATTTTTAAGAGAAGGCGATGAAGGCTTCGATCAAGCACAGAAGATAGTCCGAGGTAAACGTAAATTATTGCTAAAAATAATTCCTGAGAAACTAGAACTGCTCGATTATGATTTTGTGAAACAGGGTTATAATAGATTACAGACCTTAGAGTTAAAATGAAAAATTAGATGAAGTCTATTTTTAAATTAATAATAACGAGATCTTGGTTGCTATTGAACTCATTAAATGATATGTCTATTTATCTCAAATAACTTTTTTACTATGATTTCAAAAGCAATATTTACGCCATCTCCAGATAACGCACTTGTATTATAAAAACCCAAAAACCGATAAGAATTAAATAAGATGTCAACTTGATCTTTATTTTTAGCTAATATATCTTCATTAATCAAGTCAATTTTATTTCCAAATAATATAACTGGAATAGGACCACAGTGTTTTTTTATATCATCATACCATTTACTAACACTTTGAAGACTTTTTTTACCATGTTCACTATCCTCTTGAGAAAAAACAATAATGGCAGCACTGCTTCCTTGATAAAAATTACCTCTCAGTTGGCCATAAGCTTCTTGACCCGCAATATCCCAAAATATTAAATCAATTGGTGTGCTTTCAACTTCTGTCCTAAAATTAGTAAATTGCGCACCTAACGTCTGAATATATTGTTTTTGAAAGTCTCCTTGAGTGTACCTTCTTATTAGAGAGGTTTTACCAACTGCTCCATCTCCAACAACCACAACTTTAAAGACTAATCCTCTTTCATCGCTATTACTCATAATATCACATAAATAATTTTTTTGAAGTATTCATTAGGATTGTGAGTTTAAAATAACAATCCTTTAATATTAAAGCTAATAGTATCTTTTAACTAATAATAAAAAGATGTTTTAAATTTTTTCAAATAGAAAGGATGCAATTTTAACTTATTAAAGAAAAGATTATACGAAATCATTCACTTAACTTCATATCATTAGAATTATTTTTTTTAGCTTTAGAAAAGAAACATGGCCTCCAATAATGAATTAAACGAGCTTAGAAATTGTAAAACGGATAAAGAACTGAAGAAAGCTTTCAAGAAGATTGCATCCAAATTTCCCGATAAATATTTTCCTACCAAAGAACTCAAAAATTTAGGATACATTCGCAAACTTTGTCAGTGTGGAAGTTATTTCTGGACAGTTCATGAAGATCGGGAAGTTTGTGGGGACCCCGCTTGTTCTGGAGGCTTTCGAGTCGTTATTGACAATCCATCTCCAATCAAATTATCTTATATTGATGTGTGGAAGAAAATCGTAGAAGTTCTTGAGCCTAGAGGATATGAACCCATAAAAAGATATCCTTGCGTGGCGAGATGGAATCCAACATCAGAATTCACTATAGCATCAATATCAGCATTTCAACCGTATGTCATCACGGGAGAGGTAGAACCACCTGCAAAAAAATTAATAATACCCCAATTCTGTTTAAGATTTAACGACATCGAAAATGTCGGCATTACTGGCAGTCATTGTACAGGATTTGTAATGATTGGCCAACATGCGTTTGTTTCTCCGGAAGAATGGGACCAAGGACAATTATTCATGGACATGCATGATTTTATTCATGAAGGTGTTGGTTTAGCTAAAGAAGAAATCACAATTCATGAAGATAGCTGGGCAGGAGGAGGAAGTTTTGGTTGCAGTTTGGAATTCTTTAGCAGGGGGGTTGAACTTTTTAATCAAGTTTATACCATGTTCGAACAAACTCCTGAAGGTCCAAAAGAACTGAAATTAAAAGTGCTTGATATGGGTTTAGGACAAGAACGAGTGGCATGGTTTTCACAGGGCACTCCAAACATGTATGAAGCTACATTTCCTCAAGTTCTGAAGAAGTTAAGAAAAATAACCAAGATTGATTTGGATTTAGAATTATATAATAAATTCTCTAAGTTCTCTGCCTATTTAAATATGGATGAAGTAGAAGACATGGATACTGCTTGGCAAAGGGTCGCAAAAGAGATTAACATCAATGTAAAGGAGTTAAAGAAAAAGATCATGCCCATGACTGCTCTCTATTCCATAGCAGAACATGCTCGAAGTCTATTATTTGCCATTAATGATGGAAAATTACCATCGAACGTGGGAGGAGGTTATAATTTAAGAGTAATTTTTAGGCGCGCAATTAGTTTCCTCGATAAATTTGAATGGAATATTGATATCATAGATGTCTGTAAGTGGCATGCCGAAGAATTAAACGAACTCTTTCCCGAAATTTCTGAACATTTAGATGAAATAAGAGAAATTCTTGAAGTTGAGAAAGGAAAGTTCTATGCAACTAAGAAGAAAGCTAGAAAAATTATAGAAAAATATCTAAAGAAAGGCGAGATAACCACTGAAACTCTGATTGAATTGTATGACTCTAATGGAATAAGTCCAGACATGGTTAAAAAAATGGCTAAAAAGTACAATATGAAAGTCAAAATTCCCGACAACTTTTATTCATTGGTGGTGGAGCGACATGAAAAAACTGAACAAATTCATGCCACTCAAAAGGAAATAGAACTTGATCTCGAAGACATTCCAGAAACAGAATCATTATATTATTATGATTACACAAAAATTTCAAATCAAGCAACCGTCTTAAAAATTGTTGATAACCTGGTGATTTTGGATAAAACAGTCGCATATCCAACTTCTGGAGGCCAGCTTCATGATGTGGGAATTATAAATGGTCAAAGATTTTCAGATGTATTCAAACAGGGAAACCATATCATTCACGTATTAGACAATGAGCCTAAATTCAAGGAAGGAGACATCGTAAAGGTAGAGGTAGATGAGGATTGGCGCACTCAATTATCTCAACATCATACAGCCACCCATATTGTAAATGCTGTAGCTCAGGAAGTATTAGGAAGTCATGTGAATCAAGCGGGAGCAAAAAAAACGCTGAAAAATTCCCATCTAGATATCACCCATTATGAACAAATCTCGAATGAAAACTTAATGGAAATTGAAAAAAAAGCAAATGAGATAGTGGATAAAGATATTGATCTTAAGTTTAGCTTCATGCCCCGCTCAGAAGCTGAAAAACAATACGGAATGTCCATTTATCAAGGAGGGGCAGTCCCTGGTAAAAAAATTAGAATCGTGGAAGTTCCAGGATTGGATGTCGAAGCATGTGGAGGTACTCATCTTAACAACACGTCAGAAACTGGCTATATTCACATTACCAAATCTCAAAAAATTCAAGATGGAATAGTAAGATTGACTTTTACCGCTGGTGAGGCTTCTGAAAAATTAAAGGAGAAGCATGAAAGGATATTAAATCAATTAAAATCAATCTTGAACGTGGAAAGAAAATATCTGGTGGATAGAGTAGAAGAATTATTCGAAAAATGGAAGAACTTGAATAAAGCTCTTAAAACGGGAAATGTGAATGAAGAAGACTTAGAATTAACTTCGTCTAAACAATTTAAAGGAGATGTCTTATCTAAACT
>SDNN01000075.1 GCA_004524425.1 Promethearchaeota archaeon | reverse complement strand
TTGAGACAGAAAACATATATACTAAATTAAAAAGTCAAGAGGGCAAAGCAACAGTCGTTTTCATGGGCCACTGGGACAGCAAATCGCAAACCTTCCCTTCCTCCTTGAGAATTATCTTGATAATTCTTGCTGTGTTTGGCGCCTTAATACTAGTCATTATATATTTAATATTGAGCATTATAAGAATCTTCATTCCTTTTGAAATTTACTTGTTAAACTTAATTCTTTTCTCGAGTTCAATTGTAATTGCCATCATAGGGTCCTTAAATTTCTTTAATAAAACAGGAAACCAATCCCCTGGAGCTTATGATAATGCATCTGCCGTCGGAGTTGTTATAGAGTTAGCTAGATATTTTAAAAATAATCCTTTAAATAACATTGATTTTATATTTTTGGCCCCAAGTTCTGAAGAGCTAAATTTGGGAGGAATAAAAGATTTCTTGAAAAAACATAAAGAAGAATTCGATATAGATACTACTTATTTTATAAATTATGATTTGATTGGTGGAAATATTATAAAACTAATTTATTCCTTTGGCATTCCAAGAAAAGTTTCTTCACATAAATTAAATAAATTGTTTCTAAATAGTGCAAAAGAGTTAAATTTGAAAATTAAGGACCAATATCTACCCACTGGGGCATGGTCAGATTACATGCCTGTAGTTTATGAGGGTTTTGAAGCGTGTTGGCTTGCAACATTGCCCGGACTAAAAATGGTTCACACCAAAAATGACAACATGGAGCTTATAACGAATAAAGGATTAAAAGATATTCTTGAATTGACTATTAAGGTAATTGAAAAACTAAACAGTGAATATAACTAAAAAAACAACTTTCTTTAAGTCAGTATATTTCACTTTGATTTCATTACGAAATACTTATTATTTTAGTTTTAATTATCTGTTTTATGATAAAGGACTTCATAACGATAAAACCAGGTAAAATCAATGATTATTTGCATCACGTGGATTTAAAGCAATTGGGAGCCAGAAGATTATTATCGGGTTACATCTGTGAGTTTGATGATTCGTCAGTGATTTTAGATTCAGGCTCCTCTTTTGAGGTAAAGCATGTCCTCAGATACGCAAAAAAGAAAAAAATTTCATTAGAAAAAGTTAAATACTTAATCACTTCTCATCATCATTTTGATCATAATGGTGGGATGTGGAAACTTTATCTTGAAGTAAAAAAACATAATCCTGAGGTAAAAATCTTAACGAGTCGACAAACTAAGGAATATTTAAACAATTTTGAAAGCCATTTAGAACGAGCCAAAAGGAGTTTTGGTGATATGATCGGGCGCATGGAACCAATTGAAGATAAAGCATTTGAATTGATCACTCCTTCTGAACCAGAACCCATGAAAATTATTGAAAGCTTTTCATTAAATGATTCAAAAATAGATTTAGCCATTATTAAAACGCCAGGTCATACTCCAGATCATCAATCTTCACTTTTTATAAGAGATGGAAAAATAAATTTTATTTTTTTTGGGGAAGCTGTAGGCACCTTATATCATTCTTCGGAATTGATCACTTTACCTGTTTCAGCGCCCATTCACTATAATTACGAGGATCACATGCATACTCTTAAAATTTTAAAGAAATTAGACATTGAAAATGCAGGTTTTAGTCACTTTGGGATTGTTCATGGTGAGGAGAATGTAAAAAGAGTCATTGCAGAGCATCAATCATTCATGAAACAGTTTAGATCAGATATCATTAAATTCTATCAAGAGAAAGATGAAACTAGATACATTGTAGAGAAGATTACTCCATCATTATTCAATCGTTCGGATTTATTCAATGATGACCATTTAGTCCTTCAGAACATGATATTACAATCCGTGTATGGCGTTTTGATGGACTTGGGATATCGAGAAAATTGAAATGATTGAAAACTAAATCTTATTCTATTTTTTAACAAATTTAAATAATTAAAAAAAAAATAGGTTATTGATTCTCCCAATCGAAATCTAATGTAAGGAATTTTTTTGTAAAGATATAGGATATGATTAAAATAATTGAGCATAAAGGACCCCATATAACATAACCCCAGGAAAACGATGTTCCGTTTACGGTTGTGGTAGGTAATGATGTGATCACCCCGAGCAAAAAAACTCCTAAGGCTTGAAAAATGTTCAAAAGAATGCTAGGGAATCCCGTATAGATTCCTGCTTTTAATTCTCCAGTTGATTTCTCATCATCCTCGGCCATATCTGCATCTATAATATATGGAAATAAATACCACCCACCTAATAATGCTGCTATCCCTATGATAAACACTATTCCAAGGATTAATGAAGATGCAGAGGATACAAGCCCTAATAATGATATTGGAAGGAAGAAAATACCTAAAATAAAAACATAGAGGAGAGTTGATTTTTTTCCCTTTTTTTGGATGAGCTTTCTCCAAATATACAAGAATAGAAAAATGCAAATGAGCAAAACTGCCGCAATGATAATATAATCTGTCCCGCTCAATTGTAGGACGACCACTGTATATGCCAACATGACAGCAGTCACTATGGATAGGGCCACTCCCGTGATTCCTCTCATCAAGGTAGTCAACACATAATTTTTATTTCTAATTATGGTTCTTAAATTTTCCTTTAGACTTGATTCAATTTCATACTCAGGTTCAACGGGCATTATAAATGAAATTAAGTAAAACAATCCCACCACTAATAAAGCAAAAATTAAAACAGGAGTTAGAAATTCTAAAGGAATTACTTGAGGTTGTTTCTGAATTTTTTCAAAAACACCAGTTAATACTAACAGTGTAAAAAGCGCCATTACGCCATTGCCAAGAAAATTAAAGGTATTTTGAAACTGTGAAACTACAGGCCTTTCATTCACTTCAAATTGTTCAGCAGCCCATGATTGATATGGTGTCGTCACCCCATAACTAATGCGAAAAATGCATTCCCATGTTAATAACCAATAAAACAAGGAGACCTTATCATTGAGATTAGGCAGAAATAAAGCCGGGAGAAGGACAAAAATAAACGAAATACCTAATATTGGTGAGATGATGATGATGAACGGTTTTCTTCTACCCCATCTTGTATATTTAGCATCACTTACCCATCCTAATAAGAATTGAGAAGCAGCAATGCTAAGATATCCCATGGCAAGTGCAAACCCAACCAGAAAGGAATTTAGGCCGTAAGCAACAGTATAAAGAGTAAATAATGCCCATCCTTCTATTCCAAGGACTATGGATGTTCCAAATCTAGGTAATGCAAAAATTAAGAATTTACTTTTAGGATTTTCTGTTTCTGAACTCTTCATTACTTCATTCATTTTTTATCATCTTATTATAAAATATCTTAAATTGGTTTTCAGTAAATCATTTATATATTTTTTAACATAAACATGTAAAATTTAAATTCTTTATTGTGCTTTAGCTTATAAGTTATATTAAAAATGAGACGCGTGATTTAAAATTTATACAAAAGAAGAAATACAAGAAGTTTTGAAAGAATATTACATTAGTTTAAGATTTCATGCGCGAGGGGGCCAAGGAGGTGTGACTGCATCAAATTTATGTGTCGAGGCCTTTAAAGGATATGGCGTGTGTCAACCTCGTTTCGGTGCAGAAAGAATGGGCAGTCCAACGGAAAGTTTCGTGAGATTATCCCTTAATGACGACTTAGTGAGATCTAATGAACAAGTATATAGCCCTCATTTTGTATCCGTTCTAGATCCTTCCTTATTGGGGGAAGTGGATGTTGTAGCTGGTGTACCGGAAGGTGGCTGGTTAATAGTGAATACTACATTGGACCAATTACAAATTCAAGACATAGTGAAGCGAAAAGATTTGAATATTGCTACTATTGATGCGACAAGAATAGCATTAGATGTCTTAGGAAGAAATATAACAAACACGATTATTTTAGGAGCTTTAGTTAGGGTATCTCAAATATTTACATTAGAAGAATTAGGTAATGCAATAATGAGGAGATTTAAGGGAGCAATTGCTTCCAAAAATATTGAAGCCATAAAGCAAGCATATGACGAAACATGTATTTATGAAACTGGAACTGATGTAGATTTTGCTGCCTACACGAAAGTGGATTGGCAACAAGTTGATTTAGGACTCCCGGGATATAAAGAATTAGACGAGGCAGGTGTATGGTATTGTGATGAGGATGTCATAGATGTTGGAAGTGATCAAGTTGCTACAGGTACGTGGGGTGAATGGGAAATGATTTGGGATGAAGAAAAATGTACAGATTGCGCACAATGCTGGTTTATTTGCCCAGATTTTGCAATATTGCGGGAAAAAGGGGAGGATGGATTATGGCACATGGCAGGCATAGATCATTTCCATTGTAAGTCGTGCTTGAATTGCTTAGAAATTTGCCCGGTTGATGCAATAAGCAAGAGATTGAAACAAGGTCCAGCTTCATGCGCCGCGCCAGAGTCTTGAAAATTGAAAATTAAAAATTAAAATTAGAAATTAAAGTATAAAATGAAAATAAAAATGAAAATAATATTTTACGAGGTCGTTTAATATTTCAATAGAACCAATGCGAATTTTCTTTAAAGAAATCAAGGAACCGATCGAAACTACCATGATAGGCAACTATGCCGTTGCTGGTGGGGTGACCCAAACTGAACCGGATGTTATTTGTGCCTTTCCAATTACACCGCAAACACAATCAGTCGAAGGGCTATCTGACGTGGTTCATCAAGGAAGATTAAAAGCTGCTTTTGTAAATGTGGAGTCAGAATTAGCTGCTATAAGCTATTCTACTGCAGCTTCAGCTGCTGGTGCCAGAACATTCACGGCTACAGCATCGCAAGGCTACTTGTTGATGTCTGAAGCATTACCGATGGCTGTCGGGTGGAGAGTGCCTTTAACCATGATGATTTCCGCAAGAGCGTTTAATGCGCCTAATCTGTCGATTTGGAATTCTTGGGAATTTGTCTTAACCGATTACGGCTGGAATTGCATAGTTTCAGAGAATGTCCAAGAAACCTATGACGCCGCTATTATTTCAGTCATGATCTCTGATAATTCATTGTTTCCTACCATGTTTGTACATGATGGGTTTATTATTTCACATTCAGTACAAAAATTATGGTTAATACCAGATGAAAAGGTGAGAAAACTAACTCCAAGAAAGCCAAGACATACCATCAATCCCAAGAAACCGGGTACTTGGGGCGGGATTGTAACCCCTTCCTTTTTCATGGAAGGAAGAAAAAATTTAGATGATGCTAAACAACCGGTACTCGGAATAATGGAGGATGCATTTAAACGATTCAAGGATGCCACTGGGAGAGAATACAACTTGATTGAAACCTATAATTTAGACAATTCTACAAAAACTGCATTTGTAACCATGGGTTCAATGTGCGGAAATATAATTTCATGGATGACCAAAAACAAAGATATCGGATTAATCAAAATCCGTGCTTATAGACCCTTTCCCTATGAAAAGCTTCAAGAGATCATTCAAAAACACAACATAGAAAAAGTAATAATCCTGGAAAAAAGCGATTCTCTTAATAACCTGTTGCCTCCATTTTCAACATCTATAGCCACGGCATTGTATCCTTTGGGAACACTGTTTAGATCGTATATCGTAGGGCTTGGTGGCAGAGACGTCACAAGGGATGAATTTGAGGTTGCTAAAAAACACATGGAAAAGGTGACAGATATGAAAGGACAATTGTACATGTATTTAGGCGTCCGAGAAACAAAAGATAAAATATATGGGGTGGAAATGTAGAGATGTCGGAATCTGAACGAAACATCATAAAAATGGAAGATTTATTAGCGAGAGATGGAAAATCTAACGTGCTTTTCCTTAATTATGATAATGAGGCTTTTATGAATACTGGAATTCAAGAAAGTGGGGCTACACCACCGCATGCTTCCACGACAACGGGGCCAGGAGGCGAAAAAATTCCTGGTAAGGTGGGTATTAAGCAGGATTTAGTCACGCCTTTTGGATTTTATGGGGCCAAATCGATGTTTTTAGCAACTGTAAATCCCGCATATCCCAACGATCTGATGGGAAAAACAATGGAGGCCTTAAAAACTGATGGTTCTGCCTTCATTCAAGCATTTTCAGACTGCATGAGAGGGTGGAGACACGCGGCAGGTGATACTGTGAAAGTGTCAAAATTGGCGACCGATTGTGGATATTGGCCACTTTACACAATACGAGTTAAAGACGGGATTCCCACGTTCTCATATTATAGGGGCTTAGACGTGGATAAAGAAAAGTTCGTGGATTTTCTAAAATCCATGGGCAGGTTTAAACATCTTTTCAGACCCAAATTTTTGGAGAAAGAAATTGATGAAATAATCTACTTCACTGAGCAACGAAATATCAAATTAAAGGGATTAATTGAAAAATTTGGAGCTGAAAAACCGGTTGATATATACAGGGTAAATCGAAAGAAACTAATACCCCAGACTCATCTACATCCTGGTCATGGTTTATGTCCTGGTTGTGGTGCGGGTATGTTTCTAAATCAAACGGCAACTGCCGCAACTCAAGTCACTGGCAATAATGTGATTTATGTTAATAATACCAGTTGTGTTGAAGTCTCTACTTCAAAAGATTTCGTCACGTCTTGGAAAGTTCCATGGGTACATCATCTTTTCGAGTCTGGAGCTACTATTGCGGAAGCCATTAGTACAACATATAAAATACTTAAATCTAAGGGGCATTATGAAGGAGAGGTGCCTTATGTAATTCATATTGGTGGGGATGGTTCCACTTACGACATAGGCTTCCAATTCCTAAAATCTGCTTTAATTAGGACGGCAAGTTTTGTAGAGATGAATGAATATTTGGCTAATATGAAATAAAAAGATTTTTTTAAAATTCTTTAATTTTTTATTAATATTCTTATTTTTTTCTCATAGATTTAATCATTAAGAAGAAATAATTAAAAAAAATTCTTGATTTAATGTAGGCAGATATTTACGAATTAGAGTTAATAAACTATTCAAAATGATATCTTAATCTATCATATTAGTTATTAAATTGTTAAAAACTAATATTAAAATATTAATAAATAGAATTTTTAGGAGATTTATCATGAAAAAAGTGCTGACAATAGCCGGATCTGATTCTGGTGGAGGAGCTGGAATTCAAGCAGATTTGAAAACGTTTGCTGCCCGAGGCGTGTATGGAATGAGTGCTATTACAGCATTAACAGCACAAAATACTATTGGTGTTCAGGGTGTATATGAAATAGATGCAAATTTTGTCAAACAACAGATAGATTCGGTGATGAGTGACATAGGCGCTGATGCGTGGAAAATTGGAATGCTTTCAAACTCTGAAATTATTAAAGTTGTAGCTGATGGAGTAAAGCATTATAAAATGAAATATTTAGTTTTAGATCCCGTCATGATTGCTAAAAGTGGTGATTTTTTGTTACATAAAGAAGCGCGCGACTCACTGATTGCTGAACTTTTGCCTTTGGCTTACATTGTCACTCCAAACCACTATGAGGCCGAAGCCTTAACCAGAATGGAGATCATCTCGGTGAAAGACATGCAAATAGCAGCAATGGAAATTCATAAAATGGGAGCAAAAAATGTAATAGTTAAAGGGGGATCATTATCCAATTCTTCTGATTCGATAGATGTTCTTTATGATGGTCAAAAAAGTATAAAATTTGTTTCTCCACGAATCAAAACTAAGAATATTCACGGTTTAGGTTGTACTTATTCTTCTGCGATAACTGCCGAAATTTCTAAGGAAAATGATGTCATAAAAGCAATACATATCGCAAAAGCCTATATAAATATAACATTGAGGGGAGCTAAAAAATTGAATGTTGGTCATGGCCATGGACCTCCAAATCATTCCTTAGGAGAGGAAATCGAAGTAGATTTAACTACAGTTAAAATTGAATAGCAGTGCGATGCAAATTTAACTTTATCTGCTTAGTTTATGATAAAAAATGCACTCTTCATCACTTATTCTTTCAGGTTTGTTTAATGATAATTATAAAAAATCCTGGTAATATCTTTTTACAATGTTTGCCGAAACTTTAAGAGTTAATTACAAAAAGTTTCGCAAGAATTGTAGAATTATCAAAAAGAGTAGAAATAATTTTATGCATTAAAATCCTATATTCTTTTCATGCCAGTACATATTGAAAAAAACTATCCTATATGCACGGTAATCTTGGATAATCCAGAATATAGAAATGCCGTTGATGGTCCTACTGCATTAGAGCTTGCAAGAGCGTTTCGAGATTTTGAGCATGATAAAAAGGCATTAGTAGCTGTTTTATGGGGTGCCAATGGTCATTTTTGTTCTGGAGCTAATATGAAAATGATTAATACTGATCGAATGAATAGAATCAATAAAGATGGGGATGGGCCGATGGGACCGACAAGAATGCAACTTTCAAAGCCTGTTATTGCGGCAGTAGCAGGCCATGCTGTTGCAGGTGGACTAGAACTAGCGCTATGGTGTGACTTACGCGTAGTGGAAAAGAATGCCGTTTTTGGCGTTTTTTGCAGACGATTTGGAGTACCATTAATAGATGGAGGAACAGTGCGTCTACCTCGACTTATTGGATTAAGCAGAGCATTAGAAATGATTTTAACAGGCCGAGCAGTTTCTGCCCAAGAAGCTTTTAATTGGGGTTTAGCCAATCATCTTGTTGATGTAGGAAAATCAAGGGAAGAGGCGGAGAATCTTGCGACAATAATAGCAGAATTTCCTCAAACATGCATGAGAAATGATAGAATTTCCGCTTATCAACAATTCGGCATGGAATTGAGTGAAGCAATGGATAATGAGTTCGAATGGGGTTTAAAAACTCTTTCAAAAGGAGAATATTTGACTGGAAGTGAGGCGTTTAAATCAGGAAAAGGTCGCCATGGCGAGTTTTAACGTACATTACTTAAATTTTGGTAAAAATTCCTTTTGAAGAGAATATAACTCATCAAATATTTTCTCAGCTTTTTTAAAACTCCCAACGTTTGTATCAATGGCCAGACATGCAATCGCAAGATCTTTAGATTTTTTCAAGACCGCCTCAACACACAAATCTTGTATTGTGGCCTCAATTCTTAATAAAGCCGCAATATTTTTAGGTAAGGATCCGATCTTAATACCTTGAACTCCATTTTTGTCAACCATTACAGGCCCCTCAATAATTAGATCTTCAGGCAGATTGTCAACTAATCCGTTATTTGGCATGTTTACTGAACTTTCGTAGGTCCTATTATCCGTTATGATCTCTTCGATTATGGGAATTGCCCGCTCTCCTGAAGGAACCTTGAATAAGAATCCTTTGTCACTATATCGATTTTTTTTAAGCCTTTTATAAGCTCTCATGAATTTACTATAAATTGCCTCACCAAAATCTTCCGTTCTCTCAATCCAATCAACCATATCTTGCGTTTCAGTGAATTCTTCGCCAAACTGAAGATACTCACCCAGGTGATTATCTCCTGGATGTGGAAAATAACCAAATCTTTTGTATACCTCGAATGTCAGCGTGGAAAACTCCCATCTATCTTCGTGCTTTTTAAAATATTTCAGTGCTTTTGAATGGAATTCGGGCATTAGAGATTTTGTTGTGGGAATATTTTCAATATCTAGTAAAAAACCAAAGTGATTTAAGCCGACGATAACTATTTTCAAATCTTCAAGTTTTTTATTTAGCATTTGGGGTATGTGATTATTCATGAATCCTATTTGATGACAAAGCCCGATAAATTTTAGGTTTTTAGTGCTTCTTTTTATTCCAAGACATACTCTGGCCATGGGATTGGAAAAATTGATAAAGAGAGCGTCAGGACAAATCTTTTCAGCATCTTGAACAATATCAATTACTTGGGGTAAGATTCTAAAGGCATGAAAGGTACCTCCAGGACCACCACACTCCCCTAGAATCTGGCTAGATCCAAGTTTTCGCGGAATTTCATAATCTTGACGCCATAGATCGAATCTATCTCCAACTTCAATGGAGCTAATGATAAAATCAGCATCTTTAAATGCTTTAGCACGCTTGTCAGTTCTTTCAATGTTAAACACGTTATTCCTTATTTCATTCTCTTTTAGGCAAACTTCATGGACCATTTCCAATTTTTCTTTATTTATATCGTGGAGCATGATCGTTGACCCATCAAGAGCATCGCTTAAAAACAAATCTCCAATGGTTGATGGACCAAAAGAGGCCGAACCTGCACCAACTAACACGATTTTTTTTTCCATGATTTTAAGATAAAATTTTGCATTGTGAATAAATTATCATAGAAAATATTTCGATTATTAAAAACTAATTCTTCGTGATTCTTTTTAGAAATAGTTTAAGTCGAATCAAGTTAAATTTTAATCCCTAAATGATAAATAATAATTATTAAAATATTAGGAGTGATTAATTATCGTTAAGATGATTGTTTTTGAAGAATTAAGAGTTAAAACTCCAAAAAGAGAAGTTTTAGTTGATATCACTAGCGACATTAAGAAAATCGTTCAAAAATCGGACATTAATGAAGGAGTTTGCCGTATTTTCGTTCCGCATACCACTGCAGGTATAACGATTAATGAAAATGCTGATCCTGCCGTGAAGGATGATATTATCAATTTTCTAAAAGTATTAATACCTCAAAGCGGAGCTGAATATTCTTTTAGACACATGGAGGGAAATTCTGATGCTCATCTAAAATCTAGCCTGACGGGGCCGTCTCTAGATGTAATTATTCATGATGGGAGACTAATCTTAGGAACATGGCAAGGACTAATGTTTGCTGAATATGATGGTCCGCGAAACAGAAAAGTATATGTCCAAATTCAAGGGGACTAAATCTCTCTATTTTAATATACGACTTTATCGAAAGCATAGGTCCTGCCTAAATTTAATATTAAAGATGAACGTGAGAACTTTTGGATGATTATCAAGTTGGAAGGTTTATAGGTCAACGGTACAAGATAAAGAAAATTTTAGGTGGTAGAATAAGCGGTAAAATATCTTTAACAATGTCATGTCTTGACCATGATAACAATGAAACTATCATTATAAAAACTATCAAAAAGAAATATATGCTTTTGAATCGCTATATTCTAAAATTCCGGGAAAAAAACCCATTAAGCCTCCAAAAGTCGATAAAACCAATTTATTAGAAAGAATAAATAAACATTTTTCCATCTAGTTATCTTAAACAACCTTAAAAATTCTATTATACTAATAGTATTAATTGTTTTTAAGATCAAATAATGTATATTAGATTAAATTAGAATTATTTCTAACAAGGTTGAGATTAAAATGGTATCAAAATTAGAATATAATTTTCCAATCGGATATTATGAATTTCATGAACATCCTAATATAAATTATCAATTCAATAGATTGATTACTAATGGAGGCAATTTCGAAGAGATAAAAGAGGTTGCCACCAAAATTAAGGATTTTGATGATTGGAAACGAGAATTAGTACCTTTAGGGGATAAAGCTTTAGCAGAATCACGTCTTTTAAATGCTGCGATGTATTATAGAGCAGCCGAATTTTTTGTATCTCCGAACGATCCTGACAAGCATGCTCTTTATGAGAAGTTTATAGATTTAATATTTAAGGTTTACGAAGATTTGCCACAATTAAAAGT
>SDNN01000074.1 GCA_004524425.1 Promethearchaeota archaeon | reverse complement strand
GGAAATAAATACGGGAGCATGCATCTCTCCCTTACCTTGGGTAGTGGTTTAGGAATCATACTTGGTGGATTATTAGGCAGATATGGAGGTCCGGACGGATGGAGATTGGCATATGGTTTGGCATTCATTTTGGGATCCTTAGCTCTAATAAATTACAGTTTAAAAGGAATGGATCCTGAAAGGGGGCGTGCTGAGCCGGAATTTGAGAACTTTAAAGGCACTATTAGATATGATTACAAGTTAACCTTTTCAAGCCTTAAAGAGATATTTAATAAAAAATCAGTATTAGCCATATTGATATATATATTATTCTCGGGGATTGCCAGCTCTGCACTCGGGAATTGGGCTATATATTATTTGAGTTTTAAATTCAGTGGTCCAGATGCCGAAGTTTATGCTACTACATTATATCTTCTCTCGGGTATGGGAATACTTCCCGGGGCTATTTTTGGAGGTAAAATTGGTGACAAATTTTACCATTCAGGAAAATTAAGAGGGAGAGTAATAATTTCTCTCCTTGGGCTCATTTCTGGAATCTTACTTTTATTATTATTCTATTTGTTACCATTTGCAGCAAGCAATATCATTGAAACTGTTATATCTTGGATTTTACTTTTAGCATTGGGTTTTTCAGGTTATTTTTTGATATCGTTAAGTGCAGGAAACATCTTCGCCATTTACTCTGAAGTTTGCACTCCAGAGTTAAGAGGTAGAGTCAATGGATTTAATGGAATAATGGTAAATATAGGAGGAATAATAGGAAATCTATTACTCTCTTCCATGATAGAAAGAGATTTATCATTGTTGCCTCTAGCCATAACGGTAGTGTTGTTTTTTTGGTTATTTGGATCATTATTTTGGCTCATAACTTATGTTTATTATCCAAGAGAATCAAAAGAATGTCGAGAAACACTTGCAGAAAGAAGGAGGGAAATGGATCAAAAAGATAGATGATCATGAAAACACTCACGTTACCAAATGGAGATGAAATCTCTTATCTTGATGAATTAACTGCTCTTTGGGTTTACAATGAGATATTTGTCGATAATGAATACTTAAAACATGGAATAAATGTTAAAGAAGGAGATTTCGTGTTCGATGTTGGGGCAAATATTGGCATTTTTTCTCGATTTATAGCTAAACAAGCTCCTAATCTCAAGATCTTTGCATTTGAACCAATAGAGCCCATTTTTACAGTATTGAAAGCTAATGTTCGAGGTCTTCCTTGTTTTATTAAAACTTTCAATATCGGCTTAGCTGAAAAAGCAAAAACCATCGAATTTTTTTATTATCCTAACGTAAGTGCAGACTCTACAGCCGTTCCATTCGATTTAGATTTGAAAGTGGATTTATATGTTAAGAACTATAAAGAAGCAGTTTGTAAAGACAAGCCCATCGCTCGGATTGTGCCTAAATTCTTGCGAAAACGCGTGGTAAAATCAGCTCTCAAAAAGACATATAGAAGTGAAAAGGTCATATGCCAGCTAAAACCTCTTTCAGATATCATAAAAGAAAATAATGTGGATCAAATTGATTTATTAAAAATTGATGCGGAAAATTATGAGAGACAAGTACTTGCTGGCATTTCAGATGAGCATTGGAAAATCATCAAGCAGATATCCATAGAAGTGCACGAGCACATAAAAGGAGGAGAGAATTTATTAAATGAAGTGATCCAATTATTAGAGAATAAACATTTTGAAGTTCACGTGGGAGAGGAAAATGTTAGTACTAAACTTGGTGTTTTCATGGTATATGCCAAAAAAATTGATTTATTTAATAACAATAACTTCTAAAAGTCGCATGATTCATAATTCTCTTATTTCCTTGAGAAGATCAGCTGCTTCCTTGCATTTTACTTTAAATGTATTTTTCAATTCTAATTTTTCTTTATCATTTAATTCATCATTTGGAGATGCGACATCCATGTATCCCGTGATAAACTGTAAAATATTTCCTAAATCATGAGAATATTTATCTTTTAATTCAGCTTTTTGATTGTAGGAATAGTTATATTCCACGTGTATTAGCAGGATAATTAACACTATAGAATAAAGTATAGAAGGGACGAAATTAAAAAATATTAAATACAGATCATATGAGCTACGTATACCCTGATAACCTAATCCTTGAAACGTGATATATAACGTGATGGGAATATGAATTCCCAAACTAATAAGAAACGCATAATACCACTTAAGTGCGATGCCCATGCTTGCTTTAAATTCCTTCCATTTTAAAAATGGTATGACATATAAGCTAGATAACATGACAATGACGATTGATACAGCAAAATTTATGGCTAATCTATAGTTTGTAGCATAAAATATTATTATGAGAAAAAAAACCATGGAAATCAATAAAAAGTAGAATACTCTATTAGGAACCTCTAAGAAATAGGTAAAAATCCACCATATAAAGAAGATAATGCCTAGAGATACGAATAAGGTATTAAAAAATAGAAAGAGCTCTATCAGATCATTGTTGGTTATTAACCCTACATACAATGATGCGAGGGAGGCAATTACCATGCAAGACCATCCAAAAATGGGAAACCTAAACCTAAATCCCTTCGTTTTATGGTAGAGATCAACGGCAATACCCAATCCGATAATTCTAATTAAAAGATAAATTATCAAATTATAAAAAATGAGAGTATTCATACGGTTTATATTAAAGAACTATTATAAAAAGTTGACTTTAATATTAAAAAAATCATCTAAAGATTGGTTAAATAATCGTGCTAATATGCTTTTTAATTATTTGAAGAATAAGTAATAAATTGATTATATCAAATGAAGAATTAGAAAAAGAAAAATTAAAAATGATTCATTTAAGCACGTTTTTTTCAAACATTTCTTTATTAATTTCCACTCCTAAGCCTGGTTTATCTATTGCTGATACCCAGCCTTTCTCTGCTTTTATCGGCTCTTCAAGTAATTGATACTCATCGGGAATGAATGGAAATTCGCACCATTCACATCTCGTTGACATGACAAAATGAAGATTTGCGGCGAGAATATGACCAAACCCAAATATATGGGGAATGCATCTCACGCCCTTCACTTCTGCCATGGCATCGATCTTCTTTAATTGTAGATAACCGCCACTTCTTGTTACATCAGGTTGTACAATATCAAAACATTCTTTTGATAATATATCTTCAAATCGATAAATACCGAAATCATTCTCGCCGCCAGCAATTTCAACTGGAGCTTGTTCTCTTATTTTCGCAAGACCATTTAAATTGTCTGTAGGAATGGGCTCTTCTAACCAAGTTATTCTATATTTATCGCAAACTTTCGCTAATTCTACTGCATCTTTAACGGAATGATAGGCTGAGTTTGCATCCAACATGATGTCAATATCAGGAAAAGCATCTCTCACGTTTTTAATCAATTCCTCATCTTTTTTGACTCCATTTCCAATTCGTAACTTTACAGCTTTAAACCCACCTAATTCTGGATTTAATGCAGCCTCAACTGCACCTACGGCTGCCTTGGCAGAATATCCTCGAGGCATTGAAGCGTATGCCTTTATTTTGTTTTTTCTACCCCCTAATAATTTATAGATCGGTTGTTTAGTCGCCTTTCCTATAATATCCCAGCATGCTATTTGAATGGCTGATGTAGATACGGGAATTCCAAACATTATCCGATTAGTGTTTTGATAGACTTCATTAAAAATCTCTTCCACCATGAAAGGATCTTTTTTCACCACTAATCTCTTCAAGGCTTCGTCGATAAAATGTTTTTGGGCAAGATTGCTCAAATTCCAATGAGATAAGGCCCACCCGTCAATTCCTTCATCAGTTAGAATATTCGTATATAATCCTGTTGCTTTAAATCTCGGCATTGAACCGATTTTAATTTTAAAATCAAGTTCTAATAAATAAGTCTTAACATCCGTTATTTTCATGATAAATTCAAATCCAAACGTTTTAATTATAGCTTTTTATTATATAGTTAAACTTTTAGGATAAGTATTATTAAATTTTTTGTTAAAAAGAACTTATTACTAAGTGAAAATATTATTCTCATTTGATAGTTAAGTAGCTGGCTCAAAAAATCTAAGATGTCGAAGAAAGAACGGGATGAAAAAGAAAGGATCGAGGATTTATGCGTAGTTTATGTCTTATACTTCGATGAGGCCAAAGGCCATATCCCTCTAATGATCTATCCAGATGACCAATATAAAGATGATAAAAATTACATGAGACCGATTAAATATCATAGTATCTGGTTTCTAGATGTTGAAGAGCAAGCAGCTTTGGACCACATAGATTTAGAATATAAGGGATACACTTTTTTCGGTAAAAAATTTTTAACTACATCAAAAAGAAAGAAAAGACGAGCAGGATTAGAGGAAGAAACTCCAGAAACCATAGTCATAATTATTTCATTGCCGAATGATCTTGAAATTTTTGGAGACGAGCTAATTGGGAAATTAACTTCAACTATTCGCGAAAATTTTGAAGATGATCTATTTAAAATAATTGAAAGTGAAATTGCAAAAGACGAAGTAATTAAAACTCCGAAAGTAAAACAGCTAATTGAAAAAGGTGACAAATTTGCTAAAGAACTGTGGAATCTAATCGGTAAAACCGTTGATGATTATTTTGAAAAGGCGGTGAGAGAAATTGATCCTAGTTCCATCAAAAAACAAAAAGCCATTTCATATTTAACCTTAAAGGGAATTGATGTGTCTCACTTGAGCAGTGGTGGTGAACCAAATTCTTTTTCAAGCATTAAATTATTTGATCCTTCAAAGAAAAAAGCTGATGATATATCCTTAAAAACAGCACTTTCCATTTTGAATATTAATGTCATAGAAGACAGCCAAGAACTCGAAATATTAGTAAAAAATAATACAGAAGAAGAGATGAATGATCTAAGGGTCTCAATTACGCACGTCAAGGAATTTTTTGAGAAAGAAATCATGAACCAAGTAGTTGAAATATGGTATCCTGAAGAGGAACTTTTATTTATTTCACCAATATTACCTCATATTGACGAATATCTTTTCTTTATCATTGAGGATAAAAATGATAAGAAAAAATTACTATCTAAAAGAGTAGATGTAAATTTACTAAATATAATTAAAAAATAAATAAGTTGGTATGAAAATGTCAGATGAATCACTTGAAAAGGATGAAATTATAATTCGAAATTATCGAACTTCAGATTATGAAGCAACATTAGAAATTTTAAAGGAACTTCATCATCAATATGACATCGGTTTGAAAGAGGAACAATGGAGAGAATCCTCCGGCTTGAGACAATTTAAGCCGAACTTAAAACGCATTACCTTAATTGCAGAAACCAAAGACACGGGAGAAGTAGTGGGGATGGGAATGCTTGAAGCCCAGAAGAATCCATTAGGTCAATATATTGGTTATCTTGATAATTGGGCAACTAAAAAAGAATATATTGGAAAACACGTGGGCAAAATTTTAGCTGATAGGGCGATACAAATCCTAAAATCGTGGGGATGTGAATCAATTCGAATTAACGTGAGCTATGATGTTCCTGAAAAATTGATTAAAGTTTTCTCGAAAACAGGCTTTAATCCCATTTTAATAGTGTTAGAAAAGAAAATAAGTGAGAATGACTAATTAATCTTATTTAATTTAAGATATTTCGAAATTATTCATTCATTTTTCATTTTTTCTCATTATAGTGATAATTTCGAAAATAATATTTAGTTCTACTAACTTACTTTTTGCTTTTAGAATTGGAGTTTAATCAAATTTGAATGCAACTTCGAGTTTAGTTATCAAAAACTTAAACATCTACCACGTCTGAGCATATTTTTGATAGATTTTCTACGTTGCAATTTCATTTTTCAATAATTTAAGAATTCATATCAACAATTCTCATGAGCAAAATCAAAAGAAATATTTTTAACTTTTCATAATTCAAATTAATATAATCAAAAATTAATTACAAAACAATTTAAAAGAATAAAAAGGTTAAAAAAATGATTGGTATCAAAAGTTATGGAGCTTACCTTCCAAAATACATGTTACCACGAGAGTTAATAGGAAAAGCATGGGATTTTCCTATTGTTCCAGGAACCAAGGCAATCGCCATGGCAGACGAGGACACGATAACCATGTCAGTAGAAGCAGGAATGGACTGTTTAGCTGGTTTTGACCCTAAATCCGTTGATGGATTATTTTTTGCGTCAACCACTCAAGTATATACTGAAAAGGATTCTGCCTCGATGATAGCATCTGTGTTAGACATGAGAGAAAACGTCATAACTGCTGATTTTACTGATTCTCTAAAAGCTGGTACAACCGCAATTACTCGAGCAGTAGATACTATAAAAGCTAATAAGGATATAAATAGTATTCTTGTAGTAGCTGCAGATACTAGAAAACCCGAACCTTCAACCATGTGGGAATATGGTTTTGCTGATGGAGCAGCAGCCTTTCTCATTGCTGAAGGAGAAACCTTGCCATTATCCATCGATGATTATTATTCTGTTTCTGCTAATGTGACTGGTCCTTGGAAGAGAGCTGATGAAGATGAGTTCATTAGGACATTTGAAGTGAAAATGGATGCCCGATTTTATGTTCAAAGCATTTCCGCGGCGATGAGTGAATTATTGAAAAGAAATAATCTAAATCCCGAGGATATAAACATAGCAGCATATTATTATAATAATCCTAGATTATTTAGCCGAGTTTCAAAAATGATGAAATTCGGCGGAGGCGTGGCTCAAAATAGCGTGTTTTTTCAACTAGGAGATCTTGGAACTCCAATGTCTTTCATACTCTTAATTGGGGGATTACGTAGACCTAAACCAGATGATAAAGTAATATTGGCTGGTTTTGGAGACGGTGCAGATGCTATACTAATGCAGGTTCGTGATAGAAATGCCCTCAGAGACCTTGGTAAAACGAGAATGGGCGTGCAAGGACATCAGAAATCCATGGCCACTATTAAAAATTATAATAAATACCTTGATTTCAAGGAATTGCTTGAAAAAGACCGATACACCAGGAAAAGTTCAGCAGTTACCATATGGCGGGATCGATATTCGGTATATAAATGGTATGGTGTAAAATGCACCAATTGCGGAACTATTCAATATCCAGATATGATTCGATCTTGTTACATGTGCAGGGCTGATGACACGCTTGAAAGAGTTAAACTTTCTTACAAGGGTACCATTTATACATTTACTTTGGATCATTTAGTTGGCGGCGCGTACTTAGATACTCCCGTGCCCCGATGTGTCATTGATCTCGATGGCGGAGGAAGAGTCTTGTTAAACATGACTGAAATTGAAAAACCTGAAGAGAACGTGAAAATAGGAATGGAAGTGGAATTAACGTTCAGAAAAGAACATGAAGGTGCCGATTTCAAGAATTATTATTGGAAATGTAGACCCGTAAGGGGGAGAAAATAAAGGAGGTTGATGAAAATGGTTAGAAAAGGAATTAAAGATAAAGTGGCCATAATTGGCTGTGATATGACAAAATATGGAGAAAGATGGGACAAGAATCAGTATGATTTACTTTTTGAGGCCTTCCAAAGCGCTTTAAAAGATGGAGGCATCAAAAAAGACGAGATTGATGCTTCTTGGATTGGTATTTTCTATTATTTCACGGGATTATCTGGAGCCATGGTTGAGGACATGCTTAGAATGGATGGTAAACCAGCAACCAGAGTAGAAAACTATTGTGCTAGTGGAATGGATGCATTTAGAAACGCTTCTTTTGCCGTCGCCTCTGGTGCCTATGATGTCGCTCTAGCTTGTGGTGTTGAAAAACTAATGGATGAGGGTGGTAGTGGATTACCGGGATTCAGAATTTTCGGTCATCCTTTATATCCCACTCCTTCAGCTCCAGCGATGTTCTCAATGGCAGCTACTCGAAGTTTTCATGAATATGGATGGTCAAAGGAAGATTTAGCAAGAGTTGCCGTGAAGAACCATGCAAATGGAGTTCATCATCCAAAAGCTCATTTCAGAAGTGAGGTTACCGTAGAACAAGTCATGAAAGCACCAATGATTGCTGATCCTCTTGGCAGATTTGATTGTTGTGCCATGAGTGATGGTGCTGCTGCTCTCATCTTGACGACTCCAGAACTGGCTGAAAGTTATGCGCATGCTGATGATTATATATTAGTCAAAGCAAATGCCATTTCCTGTCAAACTAATTTTCCATGGTATATACCACCGGGACATCCCGGAGCGGATTTAACGCACTTTCCTGCCACTGAAAAAGCAGCTGAATTAGCTTACAAAGAAGCACAGATAACAGATCCTAGAAAGCAGATTGATGTAGCTGAAGTACATGACTGTTTTACCATTACTGAATTGTTAAACTGCCAAGATCTTCAATTTTGCGATCGGGGACAAGCAGCGGAAGAATTAAAAAACGGTACGTTTAATTGGGATGGCGAAACCGCAGTAAATGCCTCCGGAGGTTTAAAAAGTTTCGGACATCCTATAGGTTCTACTGGATGCAGAATGCTCACGGAAGTCTGCAAGCAACTTCAAGGACGTGCAGAAGGAAGGCAAGTTCCTGATGCGAAAATAGGATTAGCCCATAATCTTGGTGGAGCTTTTACAGTCTGTTCTGTAAGCATTTTGAGTCAAAGAGATTAAATTTAATTTTCTTTTTTTTATTTACTTTTCAATTTTTTTCTGATATATTTTTTCTTTTTTCCCTTCTAATAGTAGTATTCAATATCTTAGGGTAAAAAAATTAATAAACTTAAGAAGTCAAATGATTTTAAAACCATGGTCTATGTATTTAAACTACACTAATTAATAGAGGGGATATGATGATTAAAAAATCTCGTTCAGGAAAGATTAAATTACCAGTATTTGAATATAATTGGTCCAAGGAAGTTGATACTGAAAAACCTAACATAGAACTCATGCAGGATCAGATAGATTCCTTTATTTTTGTAATTAATAATAAAGAAAAGTTCAAAATCGACGATTTTCTCGAAGAATTCAGGTCTTTTTCAAAATTAATCATAAGGCATGGCCATTTGACAAAATTAGGAAAAGAATATCAAGAAAAATTTTTATATATTACTAAATTCATTAAAGAGTTTTAAAAAAAGAAGATTAATGCTATTTACGCAAGTTTTTATCCTTCCAGTCGTGTAGAAACTCTTCATATTCTTCTTGCGAAAGCCCTAGTGAATTAGTGGGGTTTTTTTTCGATTGTTGATCCATTATAGACTTGGTTTTATTTTTCATCCTTAATTCCCAATCGAAAAATGACTGACACTTTTCCATGTATTATGAATGATTAAAATCATAAATAAACTCAAACTGGTTTACAGTTTTCTAATTTATGAACGTGAGAAAAAAGCCAATTTAAAATTAGTTAATAACATTTTTTGTAAAGGAATTCTTTTTATCGAATTTTTGTCATGATCATCCATTATATTTATGAAAAATTCATGTTTATTTTATAATAATCCTAAAAACTAGTGTAAAATCAATGAAAATAGCGATTGATGTTGATGGTGTATTGTTAGATCTCATGATAAATTTCTGTAAGATATATAACGATCGATATAATTCTGCATGTCGTAAAGAAGACGTGAAACACTGGGAATTCTTTAAGGATTGGGAGATTTCAGAGGAAGAATGTTATGAGATCTTTTCCCTTGTCTATGAAAACACCATGAATGTTCCATTAATTTCTAATAAAATTCCCAATATATTAAAAGCCTTGAATTCTAAATATCAAGTTGACATCGTCACGGCAAGAAACGTGAAGTTCAGACCTCAATTAGTTGAAAAGTTAAATTTGCATGAGATTAAAAAAGGGATTCACTATGAAAAAATAGTGGTGGTAGATCATAAACCATATGATATTAAACTAAAATATGAATACGATATTTATGTAGATGATAATCCGAATCTAGTGGAATCCGTGAAAAGACATGAAGAAATATACTTACTTTTATTCGATCAACCCTGGAATCAAACTGAGAAATGTGAGAAAAATGTTATTAGAGTTTATAATTGGGAAGAAATCAAGGAAGTTATAAAAAAAATTGAAAAAATACTTCATTAAAATTAAACTAAGGTTGAATTATTCAATTCCAATGACATTCAGTAAAAATTCTTTAAAAAATATTTAAATTAATTAAAACAATAAGTATTATTATTCTAATGAAATAAACAAATGGGAGAAAAACAATGCAGTTAGCGCCTTTGGATATATTGCAAGCAACCTTTAGCTTGATATTTGTCGTAATTTCAATTATTATTGGCATAAAAATATCTACCAAATATCTTACTTATAAGATTCAAGAATTACTTCTATTGGGCATTTTCTGGATAGGAATCACCTCTCCGTGGTGGCCAAACGTCATTACCTTTTTACTTATATTAATTTTCAATGCTCCAATAAGCATTGCAGATTTTTTAATAGTTGGTTTTGCCGTGTTACCCATAACCATTATCATAGGATTAATCGCTTTTACGGGTATCATGAAAATTGAGAAATGGAAGCGTAGTTTGATAGTATTTATAATCGCCATTCCAAACTTAGGATTTGAAATTTTACTGTTCTATTTCTATTTCACCGATCTTTCTTTTATAGCAACTATTACAGGCACTTTTACAATAGAATATAGCATCTTCAGCCAAATCTATTTCATATTTGGGCTTATTGTATTTTTAATAACAGGCATATCATTTTCAAAACAACTTCTAGACGCAGGAGATTTGAAAGATAATATGAGAGGAAAATTACTCCTGGTTGCCTTCATTTCATTTGTTATTGGAACGATTCTCGATTTCATGTTTGCTTTAACTCTCATCTATGTCATTGCTCGACTCATCTTGGTTTCAGCGTCATTTGAATTCTACATGGGATTAATCTTCCCTGAATGGACCAGAAACATTTTTTTGAGAGAATGAACAATTTTTTTCAATTTTTCTTTTAATGCCCATTTATGAAATTAATTCAAAAAATATTTAATTTTAAAATTATTTTCATTAATTATGAGCAATTCTGATTTTAACAAGTTCCAGGGAAGCGTTAATACGGACAGTGTGAGGTATATTGCAGATCCTCAGCTTCGAAATATCGTTAATGTTTCTATTGCACTTGCTAGACCTCTCCTCGTAAAAGGTGAGCCTGGAACGGGAAAAACCTTACTTTCACACGCAATCGCGGAAGCTCTCGGAAAGAGATTAATAATCTGGAACATAAAAAGTACAACTGAGGCAATAGACGGGTGCTACATGTATGACACGGTGCAAAGGTTAAACGACAGTAGATTTGGATGTGATGATCGTAATGTAGATAATATTAAAGATTATATCACGCTAGGTCCATTAGGGGAAGCATTTGTCTCAGATGAACAAGTAGTACTTTTGATTGATGAGATTGATAAGGCCGATATCGAATTTCCTAATGATTTACTTCAAGAACTTGATGTCATGGAGTTTTATATCAAAGAAACAAAGGAATTCGTGAAAGCAAAAACTCGACCCATTGTTATCATAACTTCTAATAATGAAAAAGAGTTGCCAGATGCGTTCTTAAGAAGATGTGTATTCCATTGGATAGAATTTCCCTCCAAGGAATTCATGGCAGAAATCTGTAGATTACACTATCCTAATTTAAAGCAAAATCTACTTGATAATTGTTTGAAGCATTTTTATTGGCTTAGGACAAT
>SDNN01000007.1 GCA_004524425.1 Promethearchaeota archaeon | reverse complement strand
TCAGTACCCATCTCGGGGCACCCGCTCTCACGGCCCCTATCGATTATCGGCTTGGTGAGCCATTACCTCACCAACTACCATAATCGACCACGATCCTATCCTATGGCAAATAAGAACCATTTTTCTTATCCCTTTGATTGAAAAACTTTTCCAAGCCTTTTCAACTATGAAAAATTATCCTCAGTTTCCCGAGGTTATTTCTCTCCATAGGGCAAGTTGATCATGTGTTACTGAGCAGTTCGCCATGGGAATTTTAGGTATCCCATTCAACTCGCATGGCTTAACCTCACCCAAATAGCAGTCGGGTCCGGCAGGATCAACCGGAATTAAAATTATATTGGAATCTTAGTCGCAAGAAATAATAACTTAGCGAATTTTCTAAGTTCGAATTTCTTGGGAGTCTTAATTTACCTTTCTTTGGTTATAATTATAAAATTATAACTACATTTTTTATATCGCATCAACGATAACACTCTTCATATAACGGGCTTTTCCGTAATCAGAGCTTACGCCGGTAAGATGCGAATTACTGTGATATATTATATTCTTTCTACATTATAAATTTTTGTATTTTTTTAAATAATCAGATTAATCCTGTAAATTTTCGTAGTTTAAAAATTTATTTCATAAATCAAAGGCAATCATTATTACTTTTGAAATTATGATAAACATGCATTTACATGAGAAGATAAAAATACATCTGGATCAAATAAAGCAATTAAAAGGAGTAGAAAATGCGGTTTTAACCCAACGTGATGGAAATCCAATTCAATCTACTGGCGTGTGGTTTTCTAAAGATGAGATTTTTAATGTATGCTCCGCTGCCAGTGCTATTTTTAATGTTGGAGTGCATCTTCATCCAACTGATTTAAAATATATCTTGATTGAAGGAAAAAAAGCTAAGATTCTTATTGCACCTCTAAATAATCCATTACACAATTCTTTAAACAAACTTCTAGAACAACAAGGAATTTTGAATGATAACCACGAATATTTTATCGCAATTACCGCTCTACCGAATGTTAATTTGGGCGGGATTTTTTTACAAACAAGTGAATGCTTAAAAAAAATCAAGACATCATTGATAACCTCCGGTGAGACGTTCAAGCCTCCTTTAATTCGATTTAATGATCGAAAAATCCAACATATTTTGAATGGATTTGATGTAAAAGAAAATGATAATTTGAATTTAAAAATCTCGCCATTTTCCATAAGTTTCTCGGAAACTATTTCATATAAATTGAAAAAAGTACTTAAAGATTTTTCCTTGACGATACCCGATTTAAAATACGCTTTTATAAGTATAGAGGGGGGATTCATCGCATCACAAGTCTTAAAAAATTCCGAACAACCTAAAGAAAATTTAGATAACATATCTGCGATGAGTTATTCCGTTTTTCAAACGGCAAATAGATGTTCTTGGTTATTAAAAAAAATGAACACGGACAACATTCTTATCGATTGTAATCACAAGTTTCAGTTCATTAATGGCGTGGGAAGATCGATATTCTGCACAGAAATAGGAAAGAACAAACAAAAATTGGGATTATTGAGGTTAATTCTTCCTCAATTTTCAAAAAAAATTAGCGCTCTCATAAAGATGGCCGCTGAAATCCAAGAACCAAGATTATTTGATATAAAAAGCTTGCTAGGAGATTTAGTCATCAAATAATCTTTGAGGTGATCTTATGAATTTTTTCAAGATATTGGATAGATTAAAAAAAAAAGAATCAGCGTCAATTCTTCATGGTTTATTAGAAAGAATACCCATTTTTGTCTTTGGTGAGAATATAAGTGAAATTAATGAAGTCTTGATTGAATTAACTGAATTAATACATTTTAGAAAGGAATTTGTATATAATACAGATTTTATTTCAGAAGATGAATACAATGATTTAATTCAAAATGAGGATATTGATTATACCTCTCAGAGGATTCAAATAAGATGCCCTAGTGAAGTGGCTTTAACTGCTCTCGAAAAATTTGAGATATTTAAATCTTGGGTGATCGGTATAGTTATTCCTGAAAAGAAAGAAGACCTAAACCATATCAAAAACTTAATAAAGAAAAAAACAGATTTATTTTTCTCTCTATATTTGGAAGATAATAATATTTCTCTAAATTTAGAAGATTTTAATCTAAAAGAACTTGATCTTTCACTAGAACAGAATATTTTGCAAAAAATTTCGAAAGATACAGAGAATTCAATTATTAGGATGAAAAGAATTTTATCAGATAATATAAAACTAAAAAAAATCGATGATGATTTAATCCACACTCTTTTGGATTTTCAAATGGAAAAAAATGAATTGAAGAAAAATATTTTAAAAAAGGAGATACAAATATTTTACTCGGGCTCTAAACGAGCTTTTTTCATATTATCTCGATTAAACTTACTTTTTAATTTAAATGTAGAAGTTAGTATCGGCAGCAATACCATATTAGAAACTATAGACTATGAAGAAGCTTCAATCAACCGGATAATTTCTTTTATTAATCAAGAATGGGGTGTAAATTATTCAAATTTAATCGCAAACGATAATAAAAATTTGTTAATGGATAAAATTCATTCATTATGGGGTTAAAAAAATGATTTATGACTTTGAAAATAGAACCATACAAGTAAAAATCGTATACTATGGGCCCGCCATGTCAGGCAAAACAACTTCCTTAAAATATCTTTTTTCGGTTTTTGGAAAACAAGAAAACTTAAGTTCAATCGAGAGTTCTGTTGGAAGAACTTTATTCTTCGATTTTGGAGTTTTAAAATTTCAGGGATCTAACTGGGGGCTGAAATTCCTAATGTACTCGGCCACTGGCCAGGATTTTTATGCGGGGACACGACCAGCTACATTAAATGGTGTTGATGGGATAATATTTGTTGCTGATTCCCAAAAAGAATTATTAGAAGACAATTTAAGATCTTGGAATGAATTAAAAATGCTATTTGGTCTTGAATTCTATGACATGCCAATAGTCATTGCATTAAATAAATGTGATCTTAAAAAGGGAAATACAATAGAAAAGGAGGAACTAATGACCTTGTTTAATTTAAATGAACTTGATTCAATAAAGATGCACAAAACAACTGCTACTAAAGGATTAGGAATTCTTGATTCATTTAAAAAACTAGTTGGCTTTATATTTCCTCAATTAGCAATAAACTTAGAATCTGTTAATACATCCCATTTTTCTAAATAGTTAATATAAAAGGTTATTATTGGATCTTCTGGTACATGTTTTTTGAAATCCTTCTTATATAACCTTCTAGGTAAAATTGTTTTAATAAATTTCTTGCTGTTCGCACTTCAGCAGCATCAATTCCTAAGAGACTCATCAATTGAAATATGGAAAATTGTTCTGGTAATTTTTCTTTTATATTTTCATATAGACCCATGTAAATCACTTAAAGCAGTCATAATTCATTTCTATTGTAAAAAATGAATACCTGTTTTTATTAATTGTGTTAATGATATCAAAATAATAATATCGTGAGGTTTTTATACTCCTCAAAGTAACTATAATCTTTCATTCCTACTAATCGTAGGTCAAACTTGTCTAGTTTCTTTCATCGGATATTTATAACCCCTTCGATCTAGAATAAATGATTAATTTAAAAGATAGTAAGAAATCATTCAACATAATTTATTTCAATAATAATTTGTATTTCTTAAAAATCTGGTATTTCTTTTGAAAGTTTTAGGACATTATCACCAACTGGGGCTTTTCCGTTTCCATAAATCTGATATAACCCAGTTCGCCTTGCACATTCAGAGAAACTACGATATATACCCTTATTTTTTTCATATAATGCACATGTTTTATAAATTATAGGATTCCAAACATAAAGACCGTGATCTGGTTCATACCATAATTTTTCATCCTTTAAAACTTGTTTTATATCTTCAGAATCAATAACATCATTAAGATCTTGTTTATTTGCCATTACTATAAGGGGTATTTCTGCAATGAGCTGTCCTCTTGTGATATTTTTTAACTCTTTTAATGATTCAATATTATCCTCAAAAAAATGAGTTTGTGAATCAACAACGAAAATTACACCATCAGTACCTTTGAAGATCTTTTTTCTTAGAGGAGAAAATCTACTTTGTCCAGCAACAGTATACACGTGATAATAAACTTTTCTTTGCTTAGTCGATTGAAAGATTCCTCGATCAAAATAGAGCGTTGAACCACTTGCCATAGCTATTTTTGTTAAATTACCTGTTGGCTCAATTTCTTTCTTTTGTTCCTTAGTTAATCTATAGAGCGTGTCAACAATTGTTGTTTTTCCAGACCCTCCCATTCCCCAATAGAGAATTTTAATATAAACATTATGATCTGCTGTCCACCGAACCATTAAAAACTCTACCTTAGATTAAAATTTGTTAGGGAAATTTATTTGTTTCTTTGAATAAAGTACTTACTTAATTTTTTAATTTTGGGAAGGTCTATTATTTTAATAAATATTGTATTTTAACTAAATATAGATAAATCGTTTTTGATATTTTAATTTTTTGTTTAATTTAAGAAATAGAATGATTATAGAGAAGTTAAAAATATTCTGGGATGAAATTATATCTCTACATAAATCTCTCCAATCCTAATTTTATAATTACACCATATTATTAACTTTTTGCTAAAATCGTCTTTAATTCCTTGTCTGACGAGTAAATTTATGATATCAGAATACATGACCCTTCTTTTATCTTGTATGGATATTTTTACTTCCTGAACAATTTTGTTTAGAATCTGTATATTGTTTTTAACCATAATTTTGATTTCATTTATATTTTGAATATTTCTTATCATATAGGTCTCATTTTTCATTGAAAATTCCAATTTCTAGTTCGTTTTTATTTTCATAATATATTTAAATCTCAGTTTTTTAAAATCCCCTTTTTTTAGTTTTAGTCATCTCTCTCTCCTTCTCTTAGGTTGAATTATTCAACCAAATGAATTTGTTTTATTATTAGTTGGAAACTTGCTCTTAAAAATCAAATTAAGAGATACGAAAAATAATCTAATTATACCTTTGAATTTTTGGTGATTCAGATTAAACCTAAAGTTGAATATTTTGGTGAAATGAAATCGTGCCCCGAATGTGGAGGAGATACGATTTTGAATAGTTTTGAAAGAATATGTAGAGATTGCGGCCTGGTTATAAATGAAAATTTTGAAGACTCTTCTTACATTTTTAATGATAAAGGAATTACGAACAATTTAAATAAACAATATGTAGCTATTGGTGAAAGGCCCAGTTTTGTGGGTGGTTTAGGTACTTTTATAGATTATGAAAATTCAAAATACTTAAAAGATAAATCTGGTAGACTTTTACCTCCAAACGAGCAAAAATTGTATCGAAGACTAAAAAAGAAGTATTCTCAATTTTTACGAATAAAGAATCATGAAACTGAATATAGGATATTTAATATTTTAAACAAGATTTCAATTTATCTTAATCTTAATAAAAATATTAAGAACATGTCAGCATATTACTATAAGAAAATCATTAGAAATGAAAAAAAAGTGATAAATAATATATCCTTAATTGCATTTTGCATTTTTTCAGCGGTAAGGAATGAGAATCATAATGCCCCTTTCACCATTAAAGAAATATCAGAAGCATTTCAGAACTTTGGTCATAGAGTAAACCCTAGACTGATATTAAGAGATGGAGTAAAATATAAAAAATACATAACAAAAGAATCAAAACCACATAAAAGTGAGGATTATTTAACAAGATTAATTTTCGATGTGATAAATTACGAGGGATTAGAGGATCGTTTAATAAAGAAGAGATGTGATTGGTCAATAAAGGAATATCAAATAGAATTGACTAAAATATGCCGAGAAATATTGAAAAAATTATCTTTAGATATCAGAGGCGGGCGTAATCCTTTTATATTGACAGGTGCCACCATTTATTTAGCAGATAAACTTATGGCAAAAATTCATGGGAAGAAATCAATTCTCACACAAAAAATAATATCCGATGCTACAAAAATTGCGGAATACTCTATAAGAGATCATTACGTGAATCTTTTGAAGCCTCTCTTCATTAAATAATTTAGCAATCTTTAAGAAAAACGTAAGTATAATTCGTATTAAACAAGAATAGAGTTAAAATTCCTTTTTTAATCACATTTATTGAATCCTAATTTATCATAGTTCTTTGAATAAACTCTATCTAAAAATGATTATATCCATGAAAATTTTTAAAAGATTGAGATTTATTAATATTTAAATCATCAAAAAGCTAACATGTTTTACAAGCTTCTGTAGTGTAGTCCGGTCAAACTTCTAATAACTTTGTTTAAAAAGATAAGGACTAAGCATGCGAGGCTCTCACCCTCGCGACCCGGGTTCGAATCCCGGCAGAAGCATTTATTTTGGGATTTTATCAATCAGGTCATACAAATTGTTTAGAATGTGAACATAACGCTCAATTAAATCAATTTGGATTTCATTCTCTAATTTTTGAGAGATAAGAGCGATTTTTTTTTCTAATACTTGTTTTAAAAAAGGAGAATTATTATTAAGATTTTTAGAGATTTCCGTAGGAAAATCATCTTTCTTGAGTTGTTTTTTTTTTTCAAGCGAATCATCTTCATTATCTCCCTCTCTTTTAACAATTACTTTCTTTTTACAAACAGGACAAAAAATTTCTTCATTTTTGTTTCGAAAAAGAGGGTTATTGCATATTGGACAAGCTAAATTTAGCATAGTATGCCCAGTCCGGAGAAGTTGGGCCATAATCTTAGCATCTTCTTTATTATTAGTTCTCGTAATTTTAAACACTGAATTGTATTTATATTTTATTTGAAAATATGGCTTAACATAGAATAGAAAGACTATTCATTTTCTTTATTTTTTAGTAGATTTACAATATACCCAGAGATTCTATTTCTCAAATGCTTTGAATCTATCTCAACGTATTTGTCCAATAATTTTTTGTTCTGGTCAAAATCCATCGTAAAAACTTCAGGATACTTATTGATTAATTCTTTTGAGATACTTTTTATTAAAAAAGTTCTTACTTTTCCCATTTTTTCCTCAAGATCAGATTATTATAATTATGCAATAATTCATTTCAAATTAAAGCTTTGATAGAATAAATTTCTTTTGGAAAAGTCTGGCTTTTTATATTTATTATTAGAAGATTTTAGCGATGAAAAAGCTAAAAATCAAATTAATAATTATAATCACACTCGTCTCATTGGGATTAATACAACATTTTCAAAATGTTAAAGCAATCCCAAATTGTGACATCCATAATTTCACAGCTGATAAAGAGACTTATTATAATGATGAGAACATCATTTTAACTCTTTCATGGGAATTATTCTATGAAGAGCCTGAGGAGGCTTTCATACAGGTACGAATTTTTAACGGATCTGGGAACGTTGTCTGGCAATCTGATGAATATGACCAAGCGGGACCGTTTGAAGAAATTATATATGCAGAAATACCAGATTTTAACCATAGTTTTACCGAAGATACTAGTATTTTTACCATCAAAATTTATTATGAATATGATGGTGATTCCTCAGGCTCTTACTATCTACCAGACTGGATTTTAGAAATTACGACCTTAAAAAGAAGTATTAGCTGTGATTTAATTAATTTTCGAAATAAAATTGAATTTGGTGAAAATATGACTTTTGTAGCAAAATTCTATTTACCTTCCAACAACACAGCGTTAAAAAATTATTCCATTCATTTCAAAATATTATCAAATGGATCGATGTTCTATAATAATAACTTTACCACTAACTCCACAGGAATGATTGAAATATTTATATGCAGTAGTCAAAATCTCTCATTGGGTCAAAATGAATTAATATTTAGAGTAATTGGAAATCGCTTCATTTCTAATTGCGAATTCAAATATATAATTTTCATACCTTCTGAAAAAGAAAGTTCTAATGATAAGGAAGATTCCGATTTAGATAAAATATCTAATTTTCAAGCAGTTTTTTTATCATTTTTATCCTTTTTAAGTATCGTATCCATTATCTCCCTTTATTTAACTTATAGGTACCAGAAACATAAAGAAATTAAATTGATCGATTTGACATTTAAGTATTAAACTTAGTAGGGATGGAGATTTGATTTTTATATTTTTTTAAACCAAATTAAGCCGACATAAGTTAGAGATTAGCTGGAACCTAGAAAAATTATTTATAGATATCCTTGACAGAATTTAAAGGAAAATCAATTTAAATAAAGGAATTTCTGGTTATAGAAGTTTTAATTGGAATTTTCTGAAAAATTATTACTCTGTATTTTATTATAAGCAATTATTTTCTTGTAATAATATAAATTTGTGCAGGTTAAGTGGTAAAATATTGGATATTTTCGAAGACCTTTTGAAAAGACAATCAATTTTTAGGGATGAGAGTAAACTTGATATAAATTACGTGCCAAGAGAATTACCTCATCGGAACAAAGAAATAGCCCTGTTATCCCAATTATTTTTAATATTACTTACTAATCCAAATAGCATATCTAGGAAAATACTGGTTACTGGTAATACGGGAATTGGAAAAACGGTTACGGTCAAATTTTTTGGAGCGATGTTGGTAAATGCTTCAAAAAAAAGAAATATCTCCATCAAATATATTCATGTAAATTGCAGGAAGGAACGTACCAGTTATAAAGTTTTAATAAAGCTTTTACGCTCAATTAATGAGAGTTTCCCAAAGAGAGGTTATGCACCACAAGATCTTTTAGAAATTTTAAAAGACTCTTTAAATTATCATAATCTCCACGTTTTAATAGTCTTAGATGAATTGAATTACTTGATAAAAAATGATGAAGACTTAATCTATTCCTTAACCAGATTAAACGATGATTCTTTTAATTCCCCACAAAGAATTTCATTTATAGGGATTGTACGGAACATTTCTTGTTTAAATAATTTAGATAATAGTACGTTAAGTACTCTTCAGAGAAATATTATCAAATTTGATGAATATTCTATAGACCAGATTTTTGATATTTTAAAATACAGGGCAGAGATTAGTTTGAAAGAAGGAATTATAACAGATGAGTTACTAGAGAGCGTTTCAGAAATTGTCTGTTTAAAAGGAGATATTAGATATGGATTAAATTTATTATGGAAAGCCGGCAAAATTGCTGAGAATAATAATTTAGAGGAGATTGATGCCGAATGCATAAGATTGGGAAATCAAGATTTAGTCCCTTTTTCAACGTTAGATCTACTCAAGGACATGAACAGTCATAAATTATTATTTCTTTTAGCAATCATTAAAAACCTCCAATTAAAAAGTACTGATCGAATTACGTTTTTAGAAATTTTAAAAACTTATTTCATTTATTGCGAAAATGTTGAATTTAAACCCCGTTCTTATTCGCAACTATGGAATTATTTGCAAGACTTCAAGAAAGAGAATTTCATAGCCATTAAATTACAAAGCAAAAACATCAAGGGACGAAAAGCTTTAATTGAAATACCGGAAATCCCTCTTGACAATTTTGAGGGCGCAATATTAAAAATTCTACATTCTAAAGGAATAAAAATATGATTTTAGATGATAATCAAAAAAAATTCGCTATCGAAAATATCCTCGGCTCAAAGGCAAGGGTTAAGATTTTAAAAGTTCTTGCCTATGATAAAGAATTGAATATCTCATTAATTATAAGCAAAACAAGATTAAATCATTCGACCGTATTGAAACACTTAAATCTTTTGAAATCTTTAAATCTGATTCAAGAAAAAAGATTCGGTCGCATCAAAATTTATAGATATAAGATTGAAAATTTAAGAGCAAAAAGCTTAAAAAATTTTATTGAGATATGGGAAAGGAATATATAATTTATGAATTCATTAATGACTTTATTTAATCTAATATCCGTTTATTTGATTCTAATTATCGCACTTTATTTAGACATTCGATTTAGAAAAATATCTAATGAATATCTTAAAATTCTTTTTATTTATTCTCTTTTTATAAATTTTGTTGAATTTACCTTTAACTATGAAGTTTTTATTATGATTATGATTACGAAATTGATTCTTTTGGTAATAGTTTTTTTGATTACTTTTTGGTTATTCGTTCTAAAAATAATGGGAGGGGGAGATGCAAAGTTAATACTAATAGTTTTTTTAATCCATCCTAGTAATTACTTAAATCTATTTCGTGTTTTATTATTTTTTTTATTATTTTCTTTTTCATTTTTAACCCATATTATCATAAAAATAATCTATGATGATGTGAGAAATAAAAACTACGCATTTCAAATCCTTTTTAATTTTTATCTTAAAATCTCAAATTTCAAAAAGGCTTATATCAAGGCATTTTATAAAATTTTTGCTCTAACCGAATTAAGGAATACTGATTTAGACAAAATTAATTTATCAAATTTTTTTATAATTTATGATTACAAAAAGAGACAGTTTCAAATAATTATACAGTATAGAATACCTTTAATAATTGATATTGTTATTTCTTATCTGATTTTATCTCTATTAATATTAGTATTTTAAATAATTCTTTTTAGATAAATGTTTAAATTAAAATCTTTTAGAATCAAAATGAAGGATATCATAACAAAAAAAAATTTAGATAAAGCCATTGAATTGATCTCAGAATTCACTTTCGATGATGAGGAATATGATTTAATTTTTAAAAAAATCATCGAAAACCTCGATGACTTACAAGTTAAGCAATTAACTCAAAAGCTCTCAAATTTTAAAGAAATAGAAGAAGAGGAAAATTTAAAAAAAATATTAGAAATCATAAGCAAAAACATGCCTAAAGAAGATTTGGAGAATTTTTTGGAGAAAATATTGACAAAGCAAGATATCGTGGATTTTATTCAAGATTTATTCATAGAGAAACTTATTTAAATTTATATTCAATCTTTTTTTTAATTATAAGAAAAGTGACCATTTTACGGCATTTCATTATCTTTCTATTTTTTTTGTGGCACTTGATAAATTAAAAGTTTTAAAACAAATTGAATTTCTGAGTAATATAAAATTTTAAATTTATTTATTTTTATTTTATTATTGATGCTTAAAAATTCAATATGAGAAGAGTGAGAGATGGAAATAGAGAAAAAAAGGGAAACTTCGTGGAAAATTCAATTAAAAGATGTAAATGAATATATAGAATTGACATCAGTAGAAGTTAGTGGAGAGGTTCGTAATATAAAGCTATCACTTTCAAATAAGGAACAAAATCTTCATATTAAAATGAACAAAGATGAGTTTTTTAAATTCCTTTCTTTAGTTTCAGCGTTTAAAGATGTAGTGATAGGTGAGGATTCGCTTATTTTAGAAAATGAATTAACTATAATTAAAAATAAATCTAAAACTATTGAAAATTATTCGTCATTAGATGAAGATTTATATCCTGTTAAAGCTGAAAAAACGAATAATTCCTTCAATGAGAAAGAAAAAGAAGAGCTAAATCCTAAAGAATGGGATCCATGGTGATCTGCCGGATTCATTCAGATTTTTTAATTTCAAACACGCAAGAATCAAGATTGTCATTCTCAAGGGAGCATTCCACTTCATCCACAGTGACCTTGTATAATGAAAACTCCCCAAATCCAGATAATATTCCTTTTATGTAATAACAGAAGTATTTCGATTTATTTTCTAGTTCTGTTGAAATGTTATGTTGAAGTTTAATTGAAATGTTATTTTCAGAAATTTCTTTTGGCTCAAAAAGCCCCCATCCTTGACTGCTTAAAATTGTGCAAAATTGATTTGTTAATTCATTCAAGTTTTTTGGTTTTAAATTTTCTTCCCAGTCTTGTATTAAATTCCAACCTTCTTTTTTACCCAGCCACACTAATAATGATTTTACCCCTTCTCCATATATGGATGAGAGTATGTCAATCAACTGAGGAGGAAAGAAAAGAATACGATCATCAAATAATGAAAATTTGCCTCTATTATATTTTAAACCTTTTAATTTTAAATTCCTCATAATTATCTTATACGATTTCTTTAATAAAATATCTTTTCATACTGAAATTAATTCTTTTAATATATTTGTGTATATTTATATTTTATTTTTTCACATTCAATTAAAGTCTATCTGTAAGGTAAAACGAAATAATAAAAGAGGGGTTTAAAAACCTTCTTACTAAATTTTGCATGTTTTTTAAGGAGAAATAAGAAAAATTATAAATTAGGTGATAAAAAATGAACGAGTTGCATCTTGTTACCAATCAAATATTATTGATATTAATGATTTTTATAGTAGTATTCATTTATTCTGCCATTTCAGGAGACATGATTACCACAACTCTATCCTTATTCATTTTTTTGATATTATTAATACCTTTTTTTTATTTATCAGAGAAATTAAGCTTGTTGTTATCATCTTCTAATGATTTAGAAAATTTAATGTTCTATGAAATGATTTTTTCATATTCTAAATTAATAAATATTTTTATTGGGATATTCCTTTTTGTTCAATTAATTTACTTGTCATTAAGCGCTTAATTTATAATTCTAAAGAAGACTTATTAAATTCATAAAGGTGAACAGGAATACAAGAATAAAAATAAGATTAGATGATAAAAATATCACATACATTTTCTCATAATGAATGATCTTTAAGAAGTAATAAGAGGTTATTAAATTGCTCGAAAATAGGGTTAAAAAAATTAAAATCGTTTCTAAGACATCAATCTTTGAGTGACTGATCGTGTAAGTTCCTTGATCAGACGTCAACATCACCATTAAGGGAAACATGCCACCAATTGCCCCAATAATCATTGGTAGAAGAAAAATAAATAGCATGACCTTAAATTTCTCACCTTTAATGATTATCTCGAACTTTTTTTCCAGTTTTCTATGATTATGAATAATTTCAAGGATATCTAAAATTTGTTCAGAAGTATAATACGCATTAAGATAAAGCATTTCTTCTAAGGTATTTAAAATTAGATTATAACGTACTGAATTTAATTCTAATTTCAAATTATCTAACATTTCTCTAAATGAACAATTATAATTCAATAATCTTGTTATTTGATTATAAAATGTGGAATTTAATAATTTAATGTAATTTTTATTTTGTAAATAGGTATCAATGAAAGCTTTTTCTGGAGATGCATTAAACTTTAAATTCATTGCAAAGCTTTTTAAAAACGTTAGAAATTCGTCAAATTTTGTTTTTTCTAAAGATGAGTAATCTCTTAATAGACCAATCAAAATAAAATCGGTTTTTACAAATTTTTTGAATAAAAAATTAAGTATGATCAAGAAAAAAGGTATGAAAAATAGCATGAAGATAAGATCAATCTGGCGAAATAATATAAGAAAACATAAACCGATGGGAAAAAACAAACCAATAAAAAAGATGATGCTTATTTTAGATTCTATATCTTTTAATAATATCTTGAAATTTTTCTCTGAACTTGTTTCATGTAAATATTTGAATTCATTATAGGGATTAGGAATTAAATCATTTAATATTATTTGTCTTAGGTATGTATTAAAATCTTTTGAGGGCGTAACAATTTTTGAAATTAAGCTCTCAGGATTTCTTCCATCATGAATTTTTCTCATGATTGATGTAAATTCATTTGAAAAAGGTAAATTATAATTCTTAATTAAATCAACAAAAATTATTTTATAGTCTGAGTTAGAGGAATAAGTTCTTTTAATTAACGAATAGTGAATTTTGATTAGGTAGAGTAAAGCATTAATTAAACTCTCTTCTTTTTTTATCTTTCTATAAAGCGCTAAATTAAAATTGTATGAAATTAGTAAAGAGATTATCAGAGAATAGAATATGATTAATAGAATATTGAAATCTAAGAAAAGAATAGAAGATACGCTTAAAAAAACAAATAAAATAGTAAAAATTACAAAACTTGCTTTATTGATGTCATCCTCATGCAAATCATATTTAACTTTGTATATGGATTTATATTCATCATTTAAATCCTTGAATTTTAATCTGGGTAACTTATATTTATCAAATAATTTACAAAAACGATGATAAAAGTTCATATAATTCATAATATATATCAAGATTTTTCAATTGCTAATTATAAAGTTGATCATGCCATATTGGCAGGAAATATTAACGATGTAGATGTTTGGAGGAAGAGAGAAATATTTCTCAACAAATTCACAATTATAATATAATATTTTTTTATCTAAATCATTATCAAAAATAAATTCAAATTTCGCATAATTGGAATTAAATGTGAGGTTTAACCTATCTGGATAATATATTTCTTCGGATACATATTTTTTCTCTCCATCAATAAGTTTATTTATCTCAAGATTAATTTTATTAATAAAATCTATAATTTCATTATTTTGATCCTCCCGATCTTCCTTATCTTCTTCATATTCTTTGATTTCTTTAATGAAAGGAGAAATTACTGATAAAAAGATGATTAATGTAAAAATTCCGAAGCCAATGATTAAGGATTTTTCCAATAAATTAGTCATAAATCTTTATCAAAATTTAAGCATTTAAACATCTAGACTTTTTCCATTTTTCCCAGAATGACTCTAAACTTAAAAGAGACTGTTCTGAATAATAAGAAATTCTATGAAAAAGTGATACTAATTCTTCATTACTAATTTTTTTTGACCTGTAGAGGAATTCAAAAACAGAATTATAAATATTTATTAAAGTATTAAATTTTGTTTCATTCAAATTTTCATATCTTTTCAATTTGTTAATAATATTAGTTTCATATAATGGGATTAGATTATTCCATCTATTTTTCTCCGGATCATACATGAAAATGCCCTTATGCAGTTGTCCGTTATTAAATAAATTGGATGAGATTTCATTTATTGAAATCAATTTTCTCTTATGGAAATCCTTCTTCATAAGTAAGATTAGATCCATGTCATTCAAACAAGATAAGTCAATATCAAAATGATAAAGAAATCGATTTAATAATGAAGGTATGTCATTTGAATGAATTGTTTGAAACCCTCTTAGGCCTGCTGCTAAACAATGAAACATGGCTTCAGCTTCTTCTTTAGTGAGAATCTCGCCTAAATAAATTAAATCCGGAGATCGGTGCAGGAGTGTTTTAATTTGATTGCTTTTCGAATATTTAGGATTTTCAAAATTATTTATAGAATCGACTTTATACTTTACTTGATGCTTGTTGAATGTCAATTGGTTTAATGATTCTATTACATTTTCAATGTAGATTTTTCTAAATTCCTTTGGTGTTAATATATCTAACGCATTTATAAATGTTGTCTTACCAGTATCAGTTTCACCAGTTGTTGTAATATTAACTCGTCTTAAAATGCAAAAGTATAGAAAAGCTGCCATATCTGGACTTAAAGTGTGATTTTTTAATAAATCTTGAATGTTTAAGATGTTCTTGTTAAGTTTTCGGATATCTAAAGAAAATTCATGGTAATTAAGGGGACTCACGTCTATAGCAAATCTACAGTAAAAATAAGGATTTTTGATGACATGTTTTATACTTGGGTTTAAATAATCCAATCTTTGGCCACTGTACAATCTTAAAAAAGTTTTGATTCTTTCAATTTCGCTTGAATTAAATTTTAACTCAGTTCTGCAGCGACCATATTTTTGATGATTTATGTATACATAATCAAAAGGAGAATCCAAAAATATTTCCTCGATAAAATCATCAATTAATAATGGAAATATCTTTTCTAAATTCAACTTCAATAAAGATGCAAAAAAACTAATTTTGTTTTTTTCTATTGTGGAAAAATTAAATTTTAAATTAAGAATCTTTAAAATTTCTATCCGATAAATTTCAATTAGTTTTTCTAAAGGAGTAACTTTATCTATTTTGAATATGCTTAAATCTTTTAGAGAATCTTTCACGATTTCTTTAAAAAAATTCTTTTCTAAAGTCGAATCAAAAGATAAATCAATAAGATATTTTTTTTCATCCTCTTCATCCACTTTTAAAATTGATATTTGAAAAAGTCCATAATTTCCAATTTGATAGATGTCTATAATATCTTTATTTTGATTCGAACTAATAATTGGGAATGATGGTTCCTTTTCAAGCCACTGATAATTATAAGTTAAAAGGGATTCATAAAACGAGGGAGGCGCTAAATGGTTAATCGAAATATTTTTAAATTTTCTAAATTCTTTGAATAAATCTAAATCCTTTAAGAGATCAAATTCTTTTTTCAGATTTTTTTCAATTTCTTCTACACATCTTTTACAAACCGAATTAAGTTCATTCTTTTTTAATTTGATTAGATTTATTCTTTTTTCTAAATTTTTGTAAAACAAAATTGGATTGAAGTAAAGCTCTCTACTAACTCGAAAAATAGCCAAAGTCGGGGAAAAAACCTTGCATTTACCATTTTTATATCTGCATTTACTATTCCTTAATTTTTCAACTTTCTGATTTAAAGTTCTCAATTTATTTAATTTATTCAAATAATTAATAAAGATTGAAATTTGATCAAATTTTATGACGTCTTCTATTTTTTCAGATGATATATAGTTAAATTTAATAGTTTTGTGTTTATCCAGCGTCTCAAAAAAACAGGAAATGCATTTTTTAGTTACAAAAAAATTTTTATCGACTTCTGGGCAATTTTCGCATTTTATGACCAAGATCTTTTCTTGTTTTCCATCTAAACTAACTTTTGATTGAAAGGAAGTTTTGACATGTGGACTAATAGACATTTAAAAAATTATTTAAATTCATTAATTTAAACATCCACCTTTTATTTATTGAATCGTTATATTAGTAAATTCCTTAACTGGATAATATCCTTTTTTCAGTCTAAACTATGGAAAAGAAAGAAAATCCACAGTTTCAAAAAATTTATTTAACTTGAAAGATTGATTATATTAAATTTTCAGTGATGCTTTATGGGACATCGGAAAAAACACGCACCACGACGTGGATCATTGGCATATCTTCCAAGAAAAAGAGCAAACCAAGTAAAAGGTCGCGTAAGACATTGGTTAGATAATTCAAATGAGATTAATTTTTTAGGTTTTGCAGGCTTTAAAGCAGGTATGACTCATATTACTTATATAGAAGATCAAAAAAGTAGTCCATATTATGGAAAAGAATTAATGAAACCAGTCACCGTTATAGAAGTACCCCCTTTAATTTTAGTAGGCATTCGAGTCTATAATGAAGACGATTATGGAAAATACGTGATTGGTGAATTATATGCCACTGAATTAAATGATTACCTTAAGCGAAAAATTAATCTGCCCAATCTTGAAAAATATGATTTTAAGGAAATTAAAGAAAATCTCATGAGTGAATTAAACGAAACTAGTGAAATTAGGGGTATTTTTCAAACCCAACCTCATTATACTTCATTACCTAGAAAAAAACCAGACATTATTGAGATTAAAGTAAATTCAAATGAAAGCCCAATGGAAGAATTTAATTATGCTTTAGATTTCCTTGGAAAAGAGATTAAAGCTAGGGATGTTCTAATAGAAGGAGAACTCATTGATGTGATTGCGGTCACCAAAGGAAAGGGATTTCAAGGACCAGTAAAAAGATTCGGTATTAGATTATTAACAAGAAAAAATAGTAAAATAAAAAGGGCTGTGGCATGTATAGGACCGTGGCATCCCGCAAGGGTATTGTATACAGTTCCTCGTCCTGGTCAATTAGGTTTTCATCAAAGAACAGAATATAATAAAAGGATCATGATAATTGGTGAAAATGAAGAGGAAATCAACCCTAAAGGAGGATTTGTTAAATTTGGGTATATTAGTGGCGATTATATTCTAGTTTTAGGTTCAGTTCCAGGTCCTAAAAAAAGATTAATCAGATTAAGAAAAACAATAAGAACATCGAAATCTTTTGAAATAGGAGCACCAGAAATCACATTCATCAATAGGGAAAGCCAACAAAGAAAATAAAATATATATAAATGAATCACCATGGAAAAAATTAATATTTATGGATTAGATGGAAAAACGAAGGGATTAATCGATAAACCAGAAGTTTTTTCATTTAATCCCAGAAAAGATCTGATCCAGAAAGCAGCTCAGATTAATCAAAGCAAAAAAAAGCAAGCTCAAGGAAGGGATAAAAGAGCAGGGCTAAGAAATACAGCAGAGGGTTGGGGTACTGGCCATGGAATTTCAAGAGCTCCAAGGCTAAAGGGATCGGGATATCCCACTGCCCGAAATGTTGGAAGGGTCCCTTTTGCAATAGGTGGTAGAAGAGCTCATCCAATTAAAATTGAAAAGAAAGTTAAGAAAAGAATTAATAAAAAGACATACAAACTTTCCTTAATCTCAGCCATCGCAGCCTCAGGTAATCTGGATTGGGTCAGAGATAGAGGATATTTGATTGAGGCCGTGCCCGAAATACCTTTAGTCATTGATGATAAGGTTCAATCAATTAAAAATACTGAAAAAATTTATAGGATCCTTTTTGATTTAGGATTAAAAAATGAAATTTTAAAATTAAAAAAAAGTAAAAAGATAAGATCCGGGAAAGGCAAGAGAAGGGGCAGAAAATATAAGAAGAGTAGAGGGGTTTTAATTGTAATAAAAGACAATTTTGGAATAATTAAAGCTTGTCGAAACATTCCTGGTATAGATATTACTAAAATTGATAATTTATCAATTGATGATTTAGCACCAGGAGGAAAACCAGGTCGATTAATCATTTGGACTCAATCTGCATTTAATGAATTAAATAAAAAGTATGAGGATTTGCTGTAAAATGGAAAGATTTTATAAGATTATCAAAAAACCTTTAATTACAGAAAAGACCTTTGATTTAATTGAAAAAGAAAATAAATTAGTATTTATTGTTGATAGCAGAGCTAATAAAAATCAAATTAAACGAGCAATTGAAAAGATACATAACGTCAAGGTTCTTAAAATTAATACACTAATCACTTCGAAAGGAGAGAAAAAAGCTTTTATCAAGCTAGATCCAGATAACTCTGCTCAAGACATAGCTATTGATTTAGGCATCTTTTAGAGGCTATTTTGATTCATTAATTTTTTAAAATTTTTCACTTCAAATTCGTTAAATTCTAACGGATTTAAAATTCTCACGTTTCTTAAAGAATTAATTTTATTTACTCTAGATAGTAATTTGCTATATTCCTTCGTATTTAAAATCAAGATAAAAATTTTGTATTTTGAATAATATCTTTTGAGTACTTCAAAAAATAATTCATAATTTAAGTCATGGGAAGAGTAAAATAATACCTTTTGTTCAATAAATACGATATTCTTATTTATTCTTATAAATTCTAATTCATTTTTTATTAACTCAAGTTCAAATTGAGAATTGAATTTTAATTCATCACTTAAATCAAATTTATTTGCATCCCTAAAAATTCCGTTGAAATTTTTAAAGAAAAAAGAGTTATCAGACTTATAAAATCGCCAAAAATAATTAACAAGAGTTTTCATCTCAATTTTCTCTTTTTTAAGAAGATTGAAATTATAAAATTCGTTAATTCTAGTATCAATTTCTATAGTTTCTTCACTAGTGGCTGAATATTGCATGAAAAATGTGGATAAAATAATCTCATAGTCATTATTTACTCTAAAATGAAAAATGAGGCTCCCATTGATACATAATATGGTAGCTATTCTTAGAAAGTCGTAAATAAATGAACCTTTATTCATTATCTTCGAAAGATTTACAGTATAAAAATCAAGAAATGTTTTGGTGTCATGATTTTTAATCACAATTGAATTTTCATATTTATTTAATATTAATTCAGATTTTTTTTTATAATTAAGAAAATGCAAAAATTTTCTTTCTAATAAATTCTTTTTTAAAAATCTACATGTAAGCTTATTTTCCTTTATTTTTTGATGAATTAAATTATAAAACTTAACTATCGTCTTCTTATTAGTTTCTTCAAAGTTTAATAAAAAAATTTTTTTTTCTAAATCATTAACCTCCAATTGTAGTGAATAATATTTTAAAATTCTTTTTTTTAAAAAATCATTTAATAATGAGAGTAAGGAATGAAAATGGGTGGTTTCAATTAAACAAAATGCAATAGTTTTTTTAATATGATTGATGCTTTCATAAAAGATTAGCTTATCCTCCACTAAATATGACAATATTTTAAATTTTCCTTTTGTATTCATCTGAATGAGACTTTAATATATATTTATATGAATGTTAATTTTTTCAACTCTTATCGAGATCATCTCTCACCTTAACAATTTCAATTTTATAATTGAATGTTTTAAGAACTATGTAGAAAATAGTTAATCCGATTAAGGTAACAAAGATTAAGGGAAAAAAAATTTTAATATATCCAATATAAGGTATTGTAAATATTACAATACCCAATACTTCAGTTTCAGAGATATATATCACATCAGAATCATTGTATTCTATTACAATATAATCGTAATCTTTTGATTTATTAATGAATTTATACCCCCCATCCGCTACCAAGTTATTATCTCCCTTAGTCTTGAAATACCATTTATCATCTATCTTCTTTTTATCAATTGCTCTATGAATTATGGGGGTGTCCTCTTCTAAATTCCCCCAAAAAATTGGATCAAATCCTTTATCATAAAAATACTCAGGCCCTTTTAAAATTAAAATGTCTCCATCCTCCTCTCCAGCTTTAATATCTTCAGGTTTTTTGTCGCCTTTAATGACGAGATCTCCAACATTTAAAGTTGGACTCATAGAATTGCTCGTAATTACATACATTCTTTCTCTGAAAATAATGAATGGCAATATCATGAAGAATAAACTTATAAATAGTAAAGCAAAAAACGTATACTGTCTTTTATCTTTTTTATTCACTCTCTTTCTTGCCATAAAATTAGATTTAAAATAAAACTTATAAATTCCAAGATTTTTAATAAATTAAAGTTAACTTAAATATAAGTTAGAAGAATGCTCGAATCTATCAAAAACTTCTTATTTAATCAAAATGCAGAAATAATCGTAGAAGCACCTTCAAGAATAAATCTAATAAATCCGTTAGATGCCGTTGAAGGTGATTTTTGGTGTCCTGCCGTGGCAATAAAAGGGAAAGATCACCCATTATCGGTATTCTTATATATAAAAAGAATTGACTTGCCTGATAAAATAAGAGTCTATTCAATTGAAACAGAACAAAACAAACATAAGATAAAATTAGAGACTGAAGAGATTTTTAATAAAGATCTAAACACCATAAAAAAAGGACTTTCTGGAAAAAATAAATTAATTTTTGGGAGCATCTATAGATTATTCAAGACAAATTCAAAATTCTGGAAAAGATTTGTTTCCCAAAATATAGAAATAGGTTTACTTACAACAATTCCACGGCAAAGTGGTCTAGGGGGAAGTTCCGCTATAATCATAGCCACGCTATATGGACTTTCAAAATATTTTAAACTTTATAAAGTGATTAATTCTATTAATGAAAAAGATTTCCCAATAAATAGAGATATCATTGCTGAAATGGCAACCAAGGTAGAAGATCATGATCTTCAGATTATCGCGGGATATGGTGACAGGTATACCATTGCCAGGGGTGGATTAGGGTTTTGTTCATATTATGGTAAATTGCATCACAAGGAATTATCAAAAGAGCCCTTAGCAGTTTATGATAGGATCGATAAAATATACGGAATTGATGAGTTGCCTATAATAGTATGCTTTTCTGGAATATTGCATGAAAGCGGAAACGTTCATAAAGTCTTAAGAGAAGCTTATTTAGCCAATGAAGGAGATATCATAACTAATTATAGAAAATTAGCTGAAATCAGTTGGAAATCGCGATTTGTTTTAATGCGTCATGATTGGAAAGGGTTGGGAGATTATTTCAAGAAAAATACTGAAATAATGAATCAGATCATGGTAAATGCAGGCTTTCAACATGGAATAGGTTTAATTAATCAGATTCTCATTGAATTAATTGAAGATCATCCAGATGTGTACGCTGCAAAATTAACAGGAGCTGGTGGCGGAGGATCTGTATTCGCAATTGTAAATCCCGATAGAATTGACGAAGTTTTTTTGGATTGGCAACATAGGTTATCTGAATTCATAAAAAATAAGAGCCCAACGGATTCAAAATTTTTAAAATATCCTTTAGAAATTAGAAAACAACTATTAAAAGCTAAATTCTTTAGAATTAAGATCAATAAAAAAGGAGTTTCAATTTTAAAGCAAAGGTAAATAATTAAAAAAATATATTGAAATATATGATTATTTTAAAAAAAATAGCTGTAAGGTGAATAATAATTGAGTAAGTTCGAAAGATATAAGAAAAAAGATGAGGACTATTATGTCTATCCCCATAAACACTGCCAAAAATGTGGGGCCATGATTGATGAATCAGTAAGTTACTGTGCTGATTGTTACGAAAAAATTAAAGAAAAAAAAGAAAAAAAAAGATTCCGATGGAAAAAGAAGAAGGAAGAATCAAACCAAAAAACAAGTTCTGAATAGATTTGAATTTCTATATTTTACTAATATCCAATCTTTCCAATAACCAATTTTTATCTAACATGGTTAAAAAAGAGCCTAATCTAGGGCCATATCTTTTTCCTAGAATTATTAAATAAAGAGCCTGAAATAATTTTTTGGGAGGAATTTCCAGATCTTCTTTTGCAATGATGAATATTTTATTTTGAATTGAATCTTCATCCAAATTATCATTTTTCTTGATAAAATCTCTTAAGGATTCAATTCCATTTAATTGTTTTTTATCTAAACTTTCAAGTATATTGGAGTTTATGTTGTCTGGTATCTCAAATAGAGAAATTTTTTGCTTTAAACTTTTCTTAATTTTTTTATTCTCTTCTTTATCTATAATTTTCTTGATTTCATTTATCCAGTTCTCAGTGTGTTGAAGGAGAATTTTAAAATCGTCCATGGATATATTCTCTTCAAAATTATTATTTCTTACAACTGATCTTGCTTTATCATATAATTTATCTAAACTTAAGATATTTTGAACCTGGGAAAGAAATATGAGAAGATTTAAAGGGATCCTTTTAGGCTTTTTTTCAGGTATGCCGTTTATGATTGTTAATGGATATAGATAAGTCAAAAATTCCTTTTCTTCTTCTGATTCAACATTTTCTATATCGTAATATACTCTTTCCATTCTCTCAAAATAATCATAATATTGGGTGATTTCTTCTATTCTAAACGAAATGTGTTTCATTGGGTTTGTTCTCAGTATTATCATCCTAAATACCTCTGGATCCGCGATTTTAAGATACTCTCTTGGTGTGAAGACAATACCTTTTGAAGTTTTCATGTCCCTATCTCCTAATCTTAACCATTCATAGGGTACTTTAACAGGTCCCTGATAACCAAAGATTTCTTGACAAAGTTCTATTCCTGTATCATAAGCACCCCCTTTTACACTATGATCTTTTCCAGCAGGTTCACAAGTAGTTTTAAAAATTGCCCACTTTGCAGGCCAATCTACTCGCCAATTTAATTTTAATCTACCACTATAGATGGATATTTTTCCAGAATGATTACAAGCAGGACATTTATAGCTAACTTTTTCTTCCTTTTCTAAATAGTCTTTTGCCCTATTAGGTTTGATTGAACCATCTTTTTCAACATGCTGAATTTTATCACATTTTTCACAAATTACCATTACTGGCATCCAATTTTCCTGCATTTCTATAAACTTGGTTTTTTTATCTTCATCTAAAGTGGGCAATATATATTTTTTCAAAATTTCTTTTATTTCATTTGTATTATCCAAAGCGATTTTAATTTTTTCTTGCATCTTTTTATCTTGATATAATTCATGAGTCCAAATTACCTCCGTTTCTATCCCATAATCAGCAAAAGTAGAAATTAATTCATTTCCAAAATGATGAGCATAACTTTGGCATCCACACTCATCAAATGGGCAGGGTATCAATGAAAAAGGTTTTCCTCTATGTTGTTTACCGAATTCCTCATTTATATAGTGTGGAAATCTTTTTGCAGCATCTAAACTATCCAAAAATAAAAAAAATCTTACCATTTTATCTGCATTTTCAAAAATTCTTCTCAAGGCATCACAAATTATTATTTCTCTCAATATTCCTATGTGAATATGACCCGATGGAGTCTTACCAGTTGATAAAGTTATTAATGAAGTATTTCTCTCTAAAATCTCCTCCACAATCTCCACCAACCAATGAGCTGGAAATTCTTTATTCACTAAATTTACACCAAGTTAGCTAATACGATTACTTGAATAAATGAAAAAAATTATTTATCATTTTTTATTCTAATAGATAGTGAATTTTCATGAGAATTGCTGTTCTAAATAAAGATCGGTGCAAACCAGAAAAATGCAGTCCTTTTGGTGAAAAACCTTGCATAAAATATTGCCCAAGAGTTAGGACAGGAGATAAAACGATAGTTTTAAGTGAAGATGGAAAACGTGTTATAATAACAGAAAATCTTTGTTCAGGATGCGGGATATGTATAAAAAAATGTCCATTTAATGCTATTAGCATAGTGAATCTACCCGATCCTTTAGAAAATGAAATAACCTACCGTTATGGACCAGATCAATTTTCCTTATTCAGGATGGCTATTCCAAAAAAGGGAAAAATACTCGGATTAATAGGACAAAACGGAATTGGAAAAAGTACAATGTTAAAGATATTATCTGGGGAGTTAGAAATGAATTTAGGTAGATTTGGAGACAATGAACCAAATAAAGAGGACATCATTGACTTTTTTAAAGGTTCTGAACTACAGCAGTATTTCACTGATCTATACAATGAAAAACTAACGATCATTCATAAGCCTCAGAACATCACGCAAATTCCAAAGTTTGTTTCGGGTAAAGTATACGATCTCTTAAAAAAGAATAGAGATGATGAGAAATTAGATGCTATTATTGAAGAATTAAATCTGACAGAAATTTTAGATAGGTCTATAGCTGTTTTATCCGGGGGAGAGTTGCAGCGAGTGGCAATTGCTGCCGCAGCCTTAAAAGATGGAGATATATACTTAATTGATGAGCCCAGTTCTTATTTAGATGTCAGCGAAAGAATTAACATGGCAAAATTGCTTAGATCTCTGACTGCAGAGGACAAAACTATAGTAGTAGTGGAGCACGATTTGGCAATTTTGGACTATTTAAGTGATTACGTTTCCTTATTCTATGGAGAGCCGGGTGTTTATGGGATAATATCACACCCTCAAGGTGTAAGAGTGGGGATTAATATTTATCTCAATGGATACATAAAGGATGAAAATGTCCGCTTTAGAGAAGAACAGATAAAATTTCATGAAAGACCACCCCTGGAGTCTATTTTTGATTCTGGTGATATACTTTTTGAATATGATGATATGGAAAAATCTTTAGGTGATTTTCACTTGGAAGTTACTGGAAGTGAGTTACATGCTGGAGAAATTATAGGAATTTTGGGGCCAAATGGAATTGGTAAATCAACTTTCATAGATTTGATTGCAAATAAAATTGCTTCAGATTCTGATGAAAATACTGAAGTGTATGAGAATGATTCAACTAAATTAAAAGTTTCAATCAAACCTCAATATATTAAAATTGATGATGATTTTTTGGTATCTAAATTAATAAATAAAATTAAGTTGGCTCATTTTTTAAGCCCATCTTACAAAAAGAGGTTGATAAATAACTTAGATTTAAACAATATCAGTGAAAGATATGGTTCAGAATTAAGTGGTGGGGAACTTCAAAGAGTTTCAATTGCTAATTGTCTTGTTACTGAAGCCGATATATATTTATTAGATGAACCATCTGCTTTTTTAGATGTAGAGATGAGACTTCAAGTTGCCCAGTTATTAAGAAAATCAATAGAAGAACTAAAAAAAGCGGCTTTCGTGGTAGAACACGATATCATTACCCAAGATTTCATTGCTGATTCAATTTTAGTATTTGAAGGCATTCCAGGATTAGAAGGAAAAGCGCTACCTCCTCAAAACTTACGAGATGGGTTTAATTTATTTTTAAAAATGATGGGAATTACTTTTAGAAGGGATTCTATTACTAATAGACCTAGGGTCAATAAAAGCGGCAGTAATAAAGATACATTTCAAAAGAGAATCAATGAATATTATTATATTCCTAAATGATTAATAGTAAAAGTGAAAGAATTTGATAATTAAAGAATAAATTTAGCTTGACCCGCAGAGCCTAAAACTTTCTCGTTTTTTCTAATGATCATTTTTTTCAGTTCATCTCGAGCAGGTCCTAGATATTTTCTTGGATCAAATTCTTTTGGATTCTCAGCAAGAATTTTTCTAACCATAGCAGTTACTACTAGTCTTCCATCAGTATCTATGTTTATTTTGCTTACTCCATATTGAGTTGCTTTTCTTAGTTGTTCTTCAGGAATACCAAACGCTTTTTCTAAACGTCCGCCATATTTATTTATCAAATTAACATAATCTTTTAAAACAGATGATGAACCATGAAGAACAATTGGAAATTTGCCTAAACGTTTCCTTACTTCTTGAAGAATATCAAATCTAAGTTGTGGAATGTCCTCTTCTTTTTCAACATTAAACTTATAAGCACCATGAGATGTACCAATAGCAATTGCTAGGGAGTTACAATTAGTCCTTTTAACAAAATCTTCAACTTGGTCAGGATCTGTATATTTATGAACGTCAGATTTAACATGCTCTTCAATCCCGGCCAAAACGCCTAATTCAGCTTCAACACTTACATCTCTTGGCCTTGCATAATCAACAACTTTTTTAGTTATTGAAACGTTCTCTTCATAATCTAGGTGACTTCCGTCAAACATCACGCTCGAAAATCCACTATCAATACAATCCTTACACAATTCAAAAGAATTACCATGATCCAAATGAACTGCAATGGGAATATTAAAACCCTGTTCTTTTGCCATTTCCACCCCGCCTTGAGCTAAATATCTCAACATTATCTGGTTGGCATATTGTCGGGCTCCCTGACTAATTTGTATGATGACAGGTGATTCAGATTCTCCACATCCCATTATGATTGCCTGCAATTGTTCTAAATTATTTATATTATATCCCGGAACAGCAAATTTCTTTTCCAAGGCGATTTCAAACATCTTTTTGGTGTTTTGAAGACCTAATTCTTTATAAGATATCATTATATCATCAATTTACTTGAAATTATTTCTTATAATTTTAATAATTATTTAATTCATTTTAAAATAGTGAATTATATTTCACACTGCATTATTTCCACTGGAATAAAAATCAGTCTAAAAACTCTTTTAACACGATTTTAAAGAAAATATATGATTAATAAATGAATTTAAATATGAGTAAAGATTGAGATTCTGGGATCCATTTAAATAAATAATAATATATATTCGATTCTATCAATTTAAAAAATGAATTGCAGTGGAAATAATGCACTCTATCATAATGTCAATAATTAAAAAGATATACAATAAAAGTTGAAAAAATAAAAAATATAGTCTTAAAGTTATTCTTTTAATTTCCAAAAAACTAATGGACGCCCTCTTTTTCCATTATTCCGTGAAAATTTTTCAACAACTTTTCTTTTTTGTAATTTAATTAAATTATCATAAATTGTTGTTCTGGGAGTATTTAAGTGATTTACTAATTCCTTTCTGGTGGACGGACCGAATTCTTGCAGCGATTTAATTAAATTATTTTGGATGGGAGTTATAATTTCTTCCGAATTCAGATAATTTCCTATAAAAGATTCATTTGCCATAATCAATTCCTCCAAATTAATTCTGTTTTTTAGTTCGACAATTTTTCGACTTTTTAATTTTTGAATCTAAAATTTAGATTCTTAATAATAATAAGATTGAATTAATATTTAAATGATGCTTATCTATGTTAATATGTCATAAATAAGCATAAAATATATATATTTAATTTTGCATTATAATATTAGTTCAAAAATTAAATTATTAAAATGACAGACACGGCCAGAACTACTGTAACTTTAACAGAAAATTACATGAATAGAATTAAAAAACTCGTAGGAAAGTTTGCGACCACCAAAGCTCAAGTGATAAGTAAAATCGTTGAAAACTTCTTAGACAGTTCAGAATATTTTAATTATTTAGAACAATTAGAAAGAGAACAAACAAACTATGAAATAAATGAAGCCAAAGAATTAGCCAAAAAACCTGAGATTTATCATAAAAAAATCAACAATGTACTCTCAGGAGGAAATATGATACCGATTGATGAATTTTTAAATTATTTAAATATTGATTTTGACTTTTTCTTCGATAAGCTCCCAGAATGGAAAGAAAAATACGGCATTTTTTATGAAAATGGAAAGATTATTAAAAATCATCCATAATTCATTCACCTAATCCATCAACTACTTCAAAAAACTCATTTGATTGATTAACAGTCCAGTCTAACATTGAAGTTATGATGCTAATCAAAAGGAAAAAAATAAATAATGCAAATCCAATCAGTAGTGCATATTCTACAAGATTTCCACCATATTCATCCTGAAAAAATTCCTTGATTTTCTTTTCTAATTTTTTAAAATTTTTTTTAATAGTCTTTTTCAGTTTCATGATCTATAGACTAATTAAAATCAAGGTTTTTAAACTCAGCATATTTCATTTAAAAAAAAATTAAAAAATATGTTATTTCTTTATAATTTTTAATATTTCTTCAAGTTCCTCTTCAGTTGCCTGTTTTCTCGGAATTTTAATATCAAATCTTTTATCATTTTTTTCCCTTGGAATAATATGAATATGGAAATGAGGTATTACTTGTCCTGCTGCCCGAAAATTATTTTGAAGTACATTATATCCTTCAATTTCTAACTTGTCATGAAGTAATTTTGCAATTTTTTTCACGACTTTGTAGGTTTCTAAGAAACTTGATTCAGGAATATCTTCAAGATTTTTATAATGATTCTTGGGGATCACTATTGTATGTCCTTTTAAAATAGGATAGATATCTAAAAATGCTAAATTCCTGTCATCTTCATAAACAACTTTAGAGGGGATTTCATTTCTAACTATTTTGCAGAAAATACAATCATCTTCATTCAAAATTCTTTTCCCACGTAAAATTTTTCATTTAAGTATAATGAATTCAAAACTTTCAATTTGACAATTTAAAAAATTTTAACAGAGTTATAATTATTATCTTTAAAAACATCATCTATAGTATTCTAATTCAGAATTTAATTTAAACATGCATCTTGGAGAGATTGTAGCATTACTAGAAAATAAGTTATCTCCTAAAAGTTATTCTATAAAGGATGATTTTTATGGACTTCAATTTGGAGAATCTTATTATAATCGAAGTATTAAAAAAATCATGCTGACCTTAAGGCTCACCTTAGATTCAATTCATCATGCATATATGAAAAGAGTAAATTTAATCATATCTTATCGCGGACTAATAAACAAACCTATCCTCTCTTTTAATCAAGACTTAATAAATAAGTTAGCTCTACTAAGTAGATTCCCTATTTTGGTTTTTGTATTAAATTCCTCATTTATTGGGGCTGAAGGAGGGCTTTCTGATACGATAATGGAGTTATTGTATTTTGAATTAGATAGACCCTTTCTCATTAAAAATGACGATGGAATGGATATTCCTGTTGGTCGCATATGCTTACCAAAAAACTATTTCGATCAAAGAAAGTCATTGAAATTAGAAGATTTGTTAAAACGTATAAAATCTAATTTAGAATTAAAAATTATTAATTTTGTTGGGGATCTGAAAAAATCAATACATAAAATATGTGTTATTGGAGGAGATTTTTCTGATCTTGTAGTTCTAGAAGATGTCTTGAAATCGGGATGTGATTGCTACATTTCAAATAAGATTGCAGAAGATCAATCAGCTCGTGCTCAAGATCTAGGAATAAATCTCATTGAAATTCCTGGTTATTATTTTGAAATAAAAACTATGAAAAAACTCAGTAATTTCCTTAGTTTAGAATTCCCTGACGATGAAATATTTTTATATAATACTTCTAATCTCGTTCGAAATTATTGATTATGAAGATTTAAATTCTTTAATGTTTATTTTCATTTAAACAACTGTCAATTTCCTTAAATTTAAATTATCAAAAAATATCCAATTATTTAGATGATAAAATCATAATTATTTTGCATAATTAAAAAAGATGATTTATAGATGCCTATAATAGAATATAATGGTAAAAGACCACAAATTAGTGATAACTGTTATGTAAGCCCAAATAGTACGATAATAGGAGATGTTAAAATAAATGACAATGTCATAATATGGCCCGGGGCCATAATACGCGGTGAATCAGCACAAATTAATATCGGAGAATACACCACGATATTCGATGGAGTGATTTTATTAACAAGAACTCAGAAAAGCTCCATCCATGTAGGAAGGTATTGCATTATAGAAACTGGAGCCACTATTCTGGGTGCATTTTTAGAAGATTATATTCAAATATTGGAAGGTAGCTTGATTTTTGAAGAAGCTTCGATTGGTGAAGGTGCCGTTATCTTAAGTAAAAGTCAAGTTCCACCAGGATTAGTCATACCCGCTCGAGCTGTAATGAAAGGGATCCCAGTAGAAATGATAAGGGAACAAACACGAAATGATGTACTAGAACAAAAAGAGAGAGCTCATCATTACACTCAATTATTCATGAAAATTAAAAATTTGTTACCAAATGCTCAGAGTTATTTATTAACTTTACCAGATTTCATCAAAATGATGATAAAGAAAGAATTTTAATAAAAAAAAATTTATTTACTAATTCTAATATTTAATTTCTTAATTAATTCCTTATACCTTGAACGAAGAGTAACTTCAGTTACTCCGATAAGATTAGCGATTTCTTTCTGAGAAACCCTTTTATTACGAATCTTACAGACTAAGTATAATGCTCCAGCACATAATCCTTTTGGGTCCTTCCCACTAGTGGAAAAATTATCAATGAATTTTTTTAAGATTCTCATTGTCGTTTTTTCAACTTCGGAATCCAAATTTAACTCAGCTATAAATCTAGGGATGAGGTAGATAGGATCTGTTGAGGGTACCTTTAAATTTAATTCTCTGATGAGGGTTCTGTAGCATCTCCTAACATTTTTTGCAGTTTCAGAAGTCTCATCTAAAATTTCTTGAAGTGTCCTGGGAATATTTTTCTCTCTACAGGCAAAATAAAGGCAAGCAGCCACCATGCCATTAATAGATCGCCCTCGTAATAATTTTCTTTTAAAGGCCTCTCTATAAAGCTTTATAGCCGTCTTTTTTATGTGATCAGGAAGATTTAAATTACTTCCAATTCTCTTTAATTCCGTAGTGGCTATTAACATGTTTCTTTTATCCCAGGTCATTCGAGAATTCCATTTGGCAGCTCTTTTCAGATCTGGATTTTTAATGCTAGATTTATCAATAACCGTACTTAATCCCATATCTGGTAATAATAATGATATTGGAGAACCCGTTCTCTCTCTTTTTTCTTTTTCTTGTTTAGTAAATGCTCTTTTACCGCTATGAGAGATATCTAAAATTCTTTCACTAACTACTAACCCACATTGCCCGCACACAATCTCCCCTTTCTCTTGAAGGGATATAGTTTCTCCCCCGCATTCGGGACAAGTACTTGAAAAAATATTATATTCTGATTTTATTTCCAAAATTTTGACCTCTTTTTTAAATATTAAGTGAAAATATCATAATTTTGATCTATGATTAATAGGTCTTTGAGTATTAGGCGTAACTATAAAATTTTTAATAAAACCTTATGTGACTGAAATATTACGTGCAATTGAAACCCGTGTAACGATATATAATATCTACTCTAGATATATAAATCTTTCGCTTTTTATGTTTAGGGAATAAAATGGGAACGTTTTTCATAGGAAAAGCGGGAAATAACTGCAAATTTCATTCAAACATATAATGAATCTTTTAAGAAGCTTGATTAAATAGGAATTGCGTGAGCTTATAAGCATAACAAAATAATGGATATTAAATACATTATCGGATAGTTTCCATCATCGAACTCAAAGAGATTTTTTCAAGTCTCGGAATAGGATCTAATAAAGTCTCATGAACAAATTTGAAAGAAATTAAAGTAATAATAAGTAAAGAGCGCCTCCGGCTTATCCAAGGGCTTGGAGATCAAGGCCTTAATGGATCGAACATGCGACCGCCCGGTTAACTTCCGGAGGTATTGGGAAATTCAAATACCTAAGCCGGGTGCTTTGGGCGGGCTGAGCAAGGATACCGCTCAGTGCTCTACCTAACTGAGCTACGGAGGCGCTTTATGATAATTAATTATGATATAATATTCTACATGATATTTAGGTTTTTTCCATAAAAATATATAAATTTTTAAAGATTTGATAAACTTGTCTATTTTCATCATCATAGACATTTCTTTCTTAAAAATCAAATTAAATAACATTAACTTGAGAATTCTCCAGATTGATTGGCATAATAAATTAACCATTTCGCCATTGCTTCAAAAGATTCTTTAATATTTATATCCTTTTTTGAGGAGCAAAAAATACATTGATTACACTTGGCTCTCTCAGCATAATCACTAGCACTCTCAAAATTCGTTTCATGATTGGGTAGATCCCATTTCATCCCCATGAGAATGATGGGGATAAATCCCGCTTTTTGACGAATAATTTTCAACCATTCTGGAATTTGTCTGAAAGTATCATAATCCGTTATATCGAAACAAATAAACGCCCCACTAGCACCCTTACAATAATCCGGTAATAGTTCTCTGAACCTGCGTTCTCCTGCAAAATCCCAAAGCTGCATTTTTACGATTTCTCCGGTATCAAGTTCTTCTGATTTTGTGTGAAAACCAGCTCCTATTGTCATTTTATATCCTTCCTCAAATTTTCCAGTGGTATATCTTGTTATCATGGCTGTTTTTCCGACACCCCCTGCACCTGCTACGATAACCTTAAATATCCATGAACTCTGCATTATTAAATATGAAATGCTTAAATATATTATAAATTAGATCAAAATTTCTAAATTTAAATCTTTTCGAGATTAAATTTTATTAAAGATTCAAAATATAATTATTTTTAAAAGTCTTTAAAAGCAATATTTTTAATAAAGAAACTATAATTAAGTTTAGATTTTGTCATTAAGGGTTTCCTCATGTCCTCAGATATATTTAAAGTGTTATTCAAAGGAAAAACTGAAAGTGATTCATCTAAATTAAGCTTGAGCTTTAAAAGTATTGCCAATGAAAAAAAAATCAATATTCCTGCAAATCTTTTACTAAAATTAAAAGAGATAAGTGATTCAATTCCGAATATAATTTCTCTCCACAATATCAGTGAAGTTATAAAAGCGGGTGATAATATCTCCCCACTTTCGTTTAATTATTACAATATAATTCTTTATGCTCATAAAGACGGGTCGAAAAAAGGATTTTTGATAGGCAATAAAAAAAAAAGTGGGGCCCTTTTGATTGGCACTTGGCCATTTAATAAAGATATGATTATGACCAATGAATTACTCGTTGAAATTCTGAAAAATCTTATTCATAATTATGAAGAATATGAACAGATTTGCTTTATTAGTTAAAAATTTCATTTATTATTTTTATTATTTTTGACCTATTTTTTAATCATATATAAATAATTAATTGGTTATTTCAATATTTAATAAGATTTAATAATCTTAAAAAATCAAGATTATGACTAACTAAATAGTACTATCTAGTTAATAAAGAAGCGGACTATTGACATTTGTAGCTTTATTTTGTGTTTTACATGGATTTAACGAGTTCAAATTTTTATGATAAATTACAAGAGAATTGTTTCAATTAATTTTTAACTGAAATATCATTATTTGCTGCCTTAATTAACTTAAATAGTATTATCTAAAAGTTATCTGTTGAAATTGTCGGATTATTGTCGGATTAATTAAACTATTTTCTATTATTTTAGAAAAAAGGGTCTTCATTTTTTTTTAAAAAATTCAATAATTCATTTTCAGTAGGCATTCCCGTTCTCGCGCCTAATTCTTGTATTTTTAAAGATGCTGCAGCATTTGCATATCGACATGATTTTTCTAAATTCCATCCTTTAATCCAATATCCCACTGAAAATGCCCCATTGAATGTATCACCTGCACCTGTGGTATCTCTGATATTTTTAACCTCATAGGTAGGTACTATTTTCTGAAAATCACGCGTTGTAATCAAAGCTCCTTTATTTCCTAAAGTAATAATAACGATTGGAATTCCCTTTTTTATTAAAGTTTTTGCGGCTTCCTGTGGTGATTTAGTATTGGTTATTGATTTTGCTCCTTCTTTGTTAGGTATCAATACATCACACGCAAGAAGAAAATCCTTTAAAGTTTCCCACCCTCTTTGAGCAATTTGAGATTCTAAATCAATACTAATTGTTATGTTATGCTCTTTTGCGATATTGATTACTTTTTTGGCGATTTCAGGATGGATAACGGTTGTGTGTAGATGTTTAGAATTAGCGATGTAAAATTCATCTAATTGTGATAAGTTTAGTTTAGTTATTTGCATGTGTGGTGATTGTATGATAGTTTTCTCGCCTCCGGTAATAAAAATGAAATTGACGGGAGTTCTTTTATTTTTGATTTTAAATGTCAATTTTGTGTCAATATTTTCTTGTTTGAAGTCACTGATCAAGAAGTCACCATAAGAATCATCACCAACAGCACCGATGAATCCGCATGAGATTCCTAATCTAGAGATACTTACCAAGTAGTTAGCAGTGACTCCCCCAGGAAAATAATTCTCACTTAATGCATCAATCTTTTCATCTGGCTTTGGAAAGTGAGGCAATTCTGCCACCCAGTCTACAACAACCTCTCCCAGTCCAAGCACATCAATATTATTCAATTCTAATCAAAAAAAAAAAATGTTTTCTAATAATGGTATATCATCCACTATCGTTAAATATTTATAAAATTGTAATTAAAATTATAAACTTTCTAATTCATTCATTTTAATTTCTAATTCCTTACTTACATCGAGATCTTTATAATCATATACATTCATTTCGTATCTATTGAGCTCATTATAATCATTATAAATGGATTTTCCTCGAATAATGACATCTCTTCCCATTAACTCCTTAGAGAGGTTTTCTAAAAAATTATCAATATCAACAATAGTAGATATATCTTCAGCTTTTAAACCAATTAATTCTTCTGCCTTTTCACCAAAAAAAGTGGTCCTTATTGTATCGCTCCCATCATCAATAACAATTTTTAAGATCATATTTTTTATGATGGGGTGCTCTCCCTCACATGTACAATTTTCACTTTTTTTTCTACAATTTGAACAAGCATCGTATATAATCAGATCATTGTTCTTTATTTCCTTGGCAATAAAACCCTTAATTTCCAAAAAGTCAGAAGAATTAATATTTTTTATTTTAGTGTAATTCCTTGAGAAACGTGGTTTTCCTCCTGTTTCATTAGACGCTTCAGGAATCTTTAAATTATCTAAATTAAGTTCAGTTTTATTTATCTCGGAATTGTTTACAAACGAAATTTCATTCCTTTTAGAATAATTATTATATTTTACCATGACATTTTTTAGACAGATAGCATCTCCTGCGTTTAACACTTCTGAATATTTTTCTGCAGGTTCTCTCCATAGCGTAACTCTAATCCAGTCAGTTTCATCACTAATATTAAATGACAATAATGAAATTTCTTCTCCATTCTTAGCGGATATCTTCTTTAAATTATCAATAGAAGTAATGACTCCTTTTATTGAAACTATTTTTTGTGATTTCTGAAGCATTTTAATTTTTTCTACAAATTGATCTGCTAAATTGATATCTTCATCTAGTTTTGTAATTTTTGAGTAACTACTGCCGTGTAAATCTATTTTATTAGAATCTAATTTATTTAATCTTGGTTTTAAATGCGTAATTTGAACATGATCATTAGGATTAAGTGAATCCAATTTTTGCGTGTCCTCGTTCCAAAAGGTGATTCTTATTAAACCTGTTGAATCTGCCAAGATCATGGATCCAACTTTTCCAAGTTCTCCGTTTTTTTTCTCAAATTCTTTAATAGGGAAAATATTCATAATTTTACCCTTAACAGAAACAGAATGCATGCTTTCATTAACTTCACTTATGGAAATAACTTGATGCTTTATTTTTGGAAATTTCTTGTAATCAACGTCATTAGGAGATAAAATTAACTTTCCTAATCTACTGACGTGTATTTCAATGTTTTTATCTTTTCCCTCTTTAGCAAATCCATTAATTATTTTTACTAATTCATTAATATCAAAAGTCTGACTTTCAAGAACATCTGCTTGATCATTCCACAATACAATTCGAATATCGCCTGTATCATCATGCAATAAAAAAGAGCCTACTTTACCTTTATTCCCATCCTCTCTTTCAAAAGTGAATACATTATAGATATCTTTTATTCTGCCTATTAAAGTGATATTCTTCATATTTGGAGAGATATCTATGATTTTTATTTCAATGTCCTCCATTAAATCCTTGCTTTCTTCTTTGATGTCAACACCTAATTCCTTGGCGATGATAAATAACGCACCTTCCTCAGAAATTAGACCTTTTAATTCTTGTTTTTTTTCTTCTACTAACTCCTGAATTTCTTTCCTTTGTAAGCCAGTATCTTCTATAATTTTATTAATATAAGCTTCTGATTTCATCATTCACATTTATTAAATTTCAATTAATTAATTCAAAGAAATCTTAGAATTTATTATTTAAAAATAAAGTTATTTATTAATTAATTAACCAATATTTAAAAAAAAAAAGAGTATTCCATATTGGTAATTTATTAAATATTTATCCCAATTTTTCCATTTAGATGACAATAAAATGACTAGTTTTCGAGTAATTCCTGTCATTGATATTTTGAATTCTGAAGCTGTCCACGCAAAAAAAGGAGAAAGAAATAAATATGCTCCCTTGAAATCAAAAATATTGGATACTACCGATCCTTTTAAAATTGTGAAATCACTTAAAGAGAAATTTGATTTTTCTGAGATATATATAGCAGACTTAGATTCAATCCTAAAAAAGAAAGCCAATTTTCACTTATTAAAAAAGATAATGACAGTTTCTGACGTAAAAATTTTACTTGACCCTGGGATCATTAATAAAGATGATATTCTAAACTTTTCAAATTTAAAATTGCATAAATTGATTGTGGGATTAGAAACCATAAAGTCTTTGGAGGTCATAAAAGAAATTATAAACATCTTGGGTGAAGATAAATTGATATTAAGCGTTGACATGTATGACGGAAGAATAATATCAAGGATAAAGAATCTTAATAAAAAAAATCCTTTAGATTACATAATAAATTTTAAAAAATTAGGAGTAAAAGAACTACTGTTGCTTGATTTATTTAGAGTGGGTCAAAAAATAGGCAGTATACCGCCACTTTATTTAGAAATTCAAAAAATTTATGAAAGCAAACTTTTAGTCGGAGGTGGAATAAAAAGTTTAGAAGATATCAAAAATTATAAAGATCACAAGTTTTCGGGAATTTTATTAGCCACTGCATTATACGATGGGACCATAAATATTAAAGAATTGAAAGAAAGTAATTTTAATCGATAAATATAATTCCATTTGGATTAACATTTAAGGATTTCTTACAAACAGGACAAGAATGATGTTCATTTATCCATTCTAATAAATGTTGTCGATGGGCTTTTGCTTGACAAATTGGGCATCCTGCTACATCATCAAAAATTTCTATATCTTTTCCACATACAACACATTTAGATTTTGAAGCCGTCGATATTCTTATTGTATCCCTTTTTTTATCCAGAATTGCTGCCTCAGTGTTTTCAGCAGATGGATTGATTTGTTTTATTTCACTTCCCGTATCGACACAGATAATTGTGCCCTCAGAGTCATCCTTTTTATTACCGATCCAAACAATTCTTCCTTTAAAATAATCAGAACCTTGTTTGGATAAAACAAGATTCAATTTACTATCTTCAAGAACAAATGTCTGTATGACTTTTGTATATTTGAGAGTTTCAAGATGTTCTGAAAGCTTATTTATTACTTCTAATGGTTCTTTGAAGACTTCGTCAGTAATTTCTATTCTTGTAACTTCCTTCGGAGACAAGTTTGTATCAAACCTTCCTTGAGTTCTAAATCTTATAACATAAATATAAAATTGTTATTTTTATACTTATCTAAATCTTTATCTAAATCTTAATATATATTACAATATGGGAAAAAATTTTGAGAAAATTTTTTAATTTTATCTAATGATTTATGATTAATTATGCAAAACAGCAAGATTGATTTATTAATCAGCCCTAGGAGCGTTGCAGAAGCTAAAACAATAATTAATGCGGGAGGAGTTAAGTATATAGATTGTAAAAATCCTTCTGAAGGGTCATTAGGTGCCAATTTTCCATGGATAATTGAGGCAATGAAAAAATTAGTTTTAAATGATAATTCTCACTTTCTAAGTGCTACTATAGGTGATTTTCCATATCTAC
>SDNN01000073.1 GCA_004524425.1 Promethearchaeota archaeon | reverse complement strand
TTTAAATTTGGTTTAAAACTCATTTAATGCTTTTAATAAATCTTCAGATTCCTTTATTAATTCAATCTGAGAATCGATTTTTCCTTCAAAATAATTAAAAACCACGCAATCTTCAAATGTGTTAGTTTCTTCATTATAATTCCAACCAGGTACATAACCTCTAGGCTTAAAACCGATATCCAGAAAAATTTTCTGATGCTCAGGTTCATATGCGGACACAAAACATTCACAATAGCGAGCATTATAAGATCTTACCAAATTTTTTAATTCCATGGTAAATACAAACAACTCCTCTAAGTTATCTACCTTATACTTTGTTTTTTCAAAGTTTTGCACTTGAGGGGTATAAAGAAACTTGAAATAGGAATTTGAATTTTTAAAGGATAAATTTATCATCTCATATCCAAATCTATCCTTTTCTACCCTTTTTACTAAGTTCTCTTTTAGCTTAGTTAGTTTAATGGAATCGAGTTGAAGAGATGGTAAATCAAATTCAACCTTGCCTAAGGCGTATCTTTCATCGGAATATAAAAAGCACGCAGCTACTTCAGGGATTATTTTTGGCGGTTTTTTTGTTCGAAGTTCATTTAGAGCTTTTTTATTATATATGACATGCATTATATCTGATTCTATATTATTCATGAAAACATCCTTATTGGGGAAGAATGCTATGGGCATGATTCCACACGTTTTTGCCATGTGCTGTGCTTTAGCATGAGCTGTTCTATTTTCGGCATACCACACGTAAATTTGATCTCTATATGTACTCCAGATTCCAATCATGCATCCAATCGTCGTTTTCACTACGTCAATTGTTCCAAAATATTTCTTTTTTAGAATGAAGCCTCGCATGTATCCTCTTTTTTGGTTAAAATCCAATTGGTATGTAAAGCATCCTGCAGTATTATCAAATTCATCCTTAAATATGAACCATCTGAAATTATCACTTTCTATCATGTGCTTTATTGCTGATATGTCTTCCATCTCCTTATAGGGATAAGTCCCATTATAAGCATCTTTATAAATTTCAACGATCTCCTTAGCATGATCTGGTGTTGCATTTATTATTTTTGGAAATATCTTTTTATGATAAGAACCTGTCTTTAAATCAAACTTCAGTTCTATACCATTTTCAATATCATTATTTATGAGTCCTTTAAAGTTTTTCAAGAAATCATTAATGGTATCACAAAATAGGTTCTCAAGCTTAAATGACGGCTCCGGTAAAGAGTGACGCAATTCCATTCAAATCACCTCAAATTAACGTCCTAGACTAAGTAAGAAATAGGATTTACCATATATATAAATATTAACTTTTTTCGCGTGAAAAAAGGGATTTTACTAAAGTTGCTTAAAAAGCTCAATATTCTTTTTTCACTCAGAAAACAAATTATTCCTACTATTTGTATGCATAATAGAGAATTTAAATTAGATTATCTTTTACAATATTGAAATAATTTGTTTAGTAATGTCTTATTTATTTGATTGTAGATCTTTATTCTTTTAGCAAATATTTTTATAAAAATAGTTTGTTATCCCATACAAATACTAATAAAAATTAATCATAATTTGAAAATTAAATATCAAAGCACAAAGATAAGTATATTTACTTTGAGTTCATGAAGAGCAAAATCGATGATAATGATATTAGATTTAAAATAATCTCTAATCCAGATGACATTTTACATTATATTCAAATGGGGACTTCAATACCAATCTGGGATGATTTTTATGACACAATAAAACATGACTTAAGATTTTTTAATGCTAGATCAATTATAATGGAAGAAAATGGACTACCTGTGAGCCATGTTTTAATATATAGCAATGGAGATCAGATATTGTATTTTGGATATTTTAAAGTTATAAATGATAATCCAAACAAAATAGGACTTTTAATTAAAAAAATTGTTCAATATGCTCGTGAGAAAAATTTTAAGCTGATAAGAGGTCCGATAAACATACCGACTATCATATTTGGCTGGGGATTCATGGAAGAGGGGAGTTTAGATAATTTGTACATTGGAAAACCAATTAATCCAGGGATTTATCAAGAGTTATTTTTACAAAATGAATTCTACTTAAAAGTTAAAGAAATCTCATGGGAAGGTAAAGTTCCAGAGATTTGTATTCCTGATTTAGAACAAACTAATCTTGATGATTATCATTTCTTTAATCCTAAGGATTGGGATGATTTAATTAGACTTAAGCCTATATTCATCGAAATAAATGCCAAAAATTTACCCCCTGAATCCATTATAACTCCCAAAATTGGAGATCTTTTCGAAAATTATGCAAAGTTTGTATTTAAATACGGTGGTAAAAAAATGTTCTTTTTTGTCAGATATAAACCAACAGGAAAGATAATTGCTTGTGGTTCAAATATTCCTAATCTTTTTCAAATTGAGAAAAAAAATGCTCTTAAGTCATTTGTAGCTTATACTATAGCTATTGAATTAGAATATAGAAATAAAGGATTATCTATGTTTATCATAAAAATGAATTTTTCTGAAATGAAAAAACAAGGCATGAATCATATTTCCGGACCTACAGAAAGTTCACATGAAATTAGTGAGCGCCTTGCTAAAAACTTAGGATTAAAAAATAAACGGGCCCACTTGGTTCTAGAGCGATCTTTATAAATACTTAGAAAAATTCTTTAAATTCTACTTATCCATTATTTTAATTTCAATAGTAATTTTATTGAATTATAATTAATTAGTTAATTTTATAATAAGATATTAAAATCATTTTAGATACATGCTTGAAATAAATTTTTTGACTAAATCTGATGAAATTCTTAAATATCTTCAAATTGGTATAAACATTCCCATTTGGCCAGAATTTCATAAATATATTCTTCATGATTTAAATTATTTCAATGCTCAATCTATTATTTTAGAAAATAATGGTTTTCCTGCGGGACATGCTTTAATATATTCTAATGGTATTAATACATTATATTTTGGATATTTTAGGGTTCTAAATCATGATCAAAATCTAATTTCTTTCTTGATTGATGAATTAATTAGTTATGCTCGAGAAAATAATTTCAAGAGAATTATGGGTCCAATAAACATACCCACCGTGATTTATGGTTGGGGGTTTATGAAGGAAGGAAGTTCAGAAAGTTTATATGTTGGTAAACCCGTTAACCCACCCATCTATCAAAAACTTTTCATGGAGAATAAATTTAAGTTAAAGCTTGAGGAAACTTCATGGGAAGGGCCTTCAATAAGAATCAACCCTTATAAATTAAAAATATATGATTATAATGATTATGAATATTTTAATCCAAAAGATTTGAATGATCTGAGGGAATTGAAAAAAGATTTTTTAAGAATAAACAACGAGCACATGCCTGAATCTGCAAGAATTACACCTAAAATTTCAGAACTTTTTGATAATTATGCTGATTTTGTTTTCACTTATGGTTATAAATCCATGATCTTTTTTGTAAGATATAAACCTACAGGAGAGATAGTTGGTTGTGGTTCTAATTTACCAAATCCTTTTAGCACGGATGAAAAAGGGAATAATGATTCGATTGTTGCTTATACTTGGGCAGTATCTCCTAAACATCGTGGAAAGGGTTTACCATTGCTCATGTATGGTGCAACTTCTCTTGATTTATGGAAAAAAGGAATTAGATACACTTCAGTTCCAACGGGAGGAAAAGCTACTCATTCATTCGAGAAATATGCAAAGATTTTAAATTTACAGAAAAAGAGGTTCCATTTAGTTCTTGAATTGAAGTTAGAAAAAGACTAAAGTCTTTATTAACCTTTCAGTTTTTAATCTTTCCAACTAGCGGCAATCCCATAATAAGTTAATAAACCAGATGGGATGATTATAAATAATGATAAATAAGTCCAAATAGTTCTAAAAATAGGTTCATTCCATGTATTGTAAAGCATTGCTCCATAAGTTGCTATAGCAAATCCAATAAATCCCAGAAAGAAATAAATCAATTTTACCTTTAATCTTTTTTCATTGAAAGATTTATAAATTCTTATAAATAAAATGAGAAATGGGATAATGGTAAAACAAAACATGAAAACATAAACGATTATGAGAAAATCCCAGCTCCAAACTGGTCTCCAGTTGGTTTCCTCATTGATCTTAAATCCGCTGGGTATTAAGAGAATCATTATTATTAGGGCAGTATAAATTATTAAGAATGTTATTAATTTCTTTTTATCAATTTTAGAATCTATCTTGTATAGAAAAAAATTAAATAAAACGAAGAAAATTTGGCCAAATAATATGAGAAATACGGTGATGTTATAGAGAATAAAGACAATAGGGTTAGTTTTAAGAGCATCATATATTATGTTTAAAATAAGTCCTACTGATATAAAAACATAAAACAGACTTATGGTATATGTCAATTGATTTCTATTTCTTTTTAATATTTTATAAACAACAATAGTAAATGAACATATTATTATTGAATAGACAATATAGATTAGAACGAATCTTTGAAAATCAGAATTCTGATGAATCATTTTATGTAATTTAAAATAAGATCATTATCTATAAATATTTTAAATAGATTTTTTACTTATTAATTATCTTATCTATATAAAAATATAACTCTAAGCTTTAACTTTTCTGTCTTAGTATAAATAAAATCTTTCTTTGAATGAGTTTATTAAAATTTTAATTTATAAAATAAAACTTTTTAAATTTTTAAAAAAATCATTATCATGTAATTTTATCGTTAATTATAGATAAATTGTATCATAAAATTGAAGTAAGTCATAGGGTTAAGTTTAAAGAATACACGCATCTAATAAAAAAAGGATGTTATTTTTAAATTCTCATGATTGGACGAGATTTTTAGGCATCTATGTAGTACAGTTATTTTTAGGAATTCTTTTTTTATTTTTAGCTTTGAAAATCATAAAACGGAATAGAGATGTCAATACCATATATTTAATTGCATTCTTTTCGCTTATTTCTTTAGCTTTCATTCTCAATGCGATTTTTATTCCAATTAAAGTTTCGGAAATTAGCATCTTATTGTATAGAATTACTCTTTTTTTTGGTTTTTTTAGTGCAATTTTTCTAATATCTTTTAACTTAACTCTTTTAAAAGAAAGAATAGGTCTGACTCATAAAAAGCAATTAATATTCATTTCAATTTATACTATTATGACGATTTTAGTTATTTTCCTTCCTGGAGGAATCGAGTACAGTGAAAAAACTAATTGGAAACCCGTCTACAGTAAAGAATTTTCCATTATTTTAATTATTTTTTATACCATATTTTATTTTTTACCCTTGATGATAACTACTAAAAGAGTTCATGATTCCTTTAATGATACTCTCTTAAAGAAAAAGATTAAATATTTTTCGATAGGAATTGTGATTTTAGCTTTTAGTTTCTACGGATTGCTGTTTTATATTACTACAGATAATCCATTTTATAAAATAATTTGGAGTGTTTTATCATTTATAATAATACCATCAGGACTTTTTATCTATTATGGAACCGGTCGTGAATTATAATTCTTTCTTACAAAAATTATTATCATCTATATAGATTGACTATTTTGAGATTATGGGGAGCGAAAAACAAAATATACTTCCTTCATTTCTACCTTCCGATTCTACCCATATTTTTCCTCCGTGTAATTCTATGATTTTCTTCGATATATATAATCCTAGGCCCGAACCTTCAATATCTACATCCCATCCCTTACCGTATCTCTCAATTTTTCCAAACTGTTTGAATAATTGTGATTTCTCTTCTTCCGTTATTCCTATTCCATTATCCTTAACACAAATGATATAAAACTTTTCTTTAATATCTGTTTTTATGGTAATATTGCCGCCAGGAGGAGTATATTTTATGGCATTTAATAAGATATTTGTCATGACCTCATATACCCTTTCTTTATCAAGATTGCATGTTAAATATTCGTGAATATTAAGATTGATTTTTTGGTTTCTTAATTCTGCTAATCCTTGTAATTCTTTTACACAAAATTTAATTAAGAAAGAAAGATCCTCAGTTGTTATATTCAATTTGAATCTTCCTTGGTCTAATCGAGAACTCTTTAAAAGGGAATTCACTAATCTCTCCAATCGATTACTTCCCTCTTTTATTTCCTCGAGTATTGAAATCACATCGGAATCTAAGTTGCTTTTATGAATGGTAAGTAGAAGTTCAGTGAAACCTTTTATTGATATGAGCGGAGTCTTCAATTCATGTGAGGTTCTTGATAATAAATCCGTTTTTAACTTATTTTGCTCTTCTAAATGTTGTTGTACTTGCCAGCGTCTCTGTTCAATTTCAATAGCATCGCCGACCAAAAACAATACAAATTTATCTTGATGTGAAATTATCGGATTTTTATCATAAAAAACGCAAAGAGCACTATTAAATTCATTTTGTGATTTAATTAATTTGCCATAACATCCTTTAGCTTTATAATTTATAATGTATGGATCTGTTTGAGCATATTTAGTCTCATTGATGTCGAAGATGGTTTGTACATAGTCGTGATTTTCCATAAATAGTTCATTAATGAAGAGTTTATTATTGAGTTCATCTGGTGAGAGAGCTTGCACTTCCTTATTGCTGTCCATTAAATAATAAATTTCTTTACCCTCGTGAAATCTTCTGTGAACATAAATTACCACGTCAGAATTTAACAGCTTTTGGCAAGTTTCAAGCAACCTTTCAATATTTTGTTGGATATCTGGAGTGTAGCTTAAAAAGTTGATATTTAATTCATAAATTAACTCCTCAAACATTTTTTTTTCGGTAACATCCTCTACCCACACTCTAAAACTGGTTACTTCTCCTTTTTCGTTATATTGGTTTATTAATCTACTTGAAAGCCATTTTAAGTTTCCAATCTTATCGTATATCCTAAACTCTATAATTTCTTTATCCAGAAGTCTGAAAAACTTTTTAAGATCAGCGTGATATATTCTTTTAATCAAATCGTTTTTTTTAAAATCCTTTTTTTTTTCATAACCAAGCATTTTGAGTAGTTTAGGATTTACATAAGTGAAATCGTTTGCCCTCATATCATAAACTAAGATCCCCATGGATGAAGTTTCAAGCAGATCTCTATATTTTTTTTCACTTTCTCTTAAAGCCTCTCGGGCTCTTTTACGTTGAATATTTTTCCACACGCCATCCATGAATGAAGTAATCTGGTGAATATCTATTTCACTATAATTACTCTTCTTATTGAATAAGCAAGCTATAGCAACTACTTGATCCTCATCAAGAATAGGTATTATTAAAAAACGAGAAATGATGTCATTGCTCTGTGGATGGTCGACTAGTAATGCAATTGAACCAGTGTAGTTATTATTTATTTGTGGTTTACGTTCATTTAAGAGCTCTCTCCAACAAATAATCTCATTTAACGACCTGTAGTTAGCATTAAAATCCTCACTAAAATCAGAAAAATCTATGTGAGAAAAATGCTTCAAATACAACTCTCCTTGATTTATGAAGAACAAACCTCCAAATTTACTATTCGTCAATTCAATAGCTTTTTCCACGGCATATTGCGCTATTTCTTTTTCAGTAGAATCCCCCATTAGACTTAGCTTAAATAGGGCATTAAGACGTGCTTCGTTTAATTGTAAAATTTCTTCAGATAATTTACGATCAGTAATATCTTCCATTATAATTTCGATTAATGTTTGCAATCCAGTTTCAACGAAAGAAGCCTGCACGTTTAACCAAGCTGCTTTGTTATCATCTTTGATGATTTCTAATTCTAAAGGCTTAATATATCCTTTTTTAAACAATTCCTTGAATTTTTCATCAAGTAATAATAATTCATCTTCTGAAAATTGATAAACTTCTGTAAAATATTTTCCTAATAATTCATTTCTTTTTCGATCAAAAAATCTTATTAACGCACTGTTAAAATCTATTATTTTTCTATTTCCATCTATTAAACATATCATGTTCGGGGAACTTTCAAAAAGATGGCGATATTTCTCCTCAGATTCAATTAATTTATCTTCAGCTTTTTTGCGTTTAGTTATATCCACGGCAGTGACCAGAACAGCTGGCTCTCCTTGGAAATTAAAAGATTTTGCAAATAATTCAATCCACAATATTTCACCAGTTTTTTTGATACAACGGATCTGTATATTCCCTCGATTTTCTCTTTGCTCTAATTCTATTTCTCTTGCCATTTTTAAAACTAATTCTCTATCTTCTGGAACAAATAATTTAAGAAACTTGTTTTTTTTCCATGATTTCATCTCCTCTATGGAATATCCGAGGGTTTGAGAAGCTCGTTGATTTACGTATTTTATTAAATCATCTTGTAGGATGAGTATTCCCATGAGCGAGCGTTCACTGATGGTTCTAAATTTTTGCTCAGATTCTTTTAATTTTTCTTCTCCTTTTTTTATTTCTGTAATATCATCGTACGTCACTAAGAGCCCTACAATATTTCCTTCTGAATCATGAAGTGGTATTCTATTCGTGTCTAACCAAATTTTTTTATCGTCATTAAAAATCCATGACTCAACTACATGGTACTCAGGCTTGTTCAATTCAATAATTTTACTTTCTTTTTCCTCAATCTGCTCTATTTTTGTTTGATGTAGCCCCTTATTAAATAATAATTCTTCATCCTTTTTGCCAATAACATTTTCAGGAATTTGAGCATCTATTAATTCGGCATAATTTTGATTACATCCCAAATAGACCAAATTAGTATCTTTCCAAAAAATGTTTTCCGGGATATTGTCAATTACCGTTTGGAGCATTTCATAAGAAAGTTTTAACGCCTCTTCATATTTTTTAGGATAGAAAAGTTTCCAAAAACGAATTTCTGGTATTGAACTTACTAAATTCTTAATTTTGTTTTCATAATCTTTAACTTTGGTTTCTAATTTTTTGTTCTTAGTCTTATCTCTTAATATTAAGAGTATTTTTATTCTATTTTCATGATCTTTTATTTTTCTTGCTTTTAATTCAAAGCTAATATATTTTTGATTTTTATGTTTTAATCTTATTTCTTCTAGTTCAAGGATTCCCTCGAACCCTTTTATTAATTTTTTTTCTATTTTATCTTTATCTTGAGGATGAAGAAGATCTAAAAATGATTTGCTAACTAATTCTCCATCAGAATAATTGAGGAAACGTGAAAAAGTTTGGTTATTAACGAATTCTATTCGAAATGGGTGGTCTTTTTCGATAATGCTGACTAATTCATTAACATTATCGACTATTATTTTATATATTTCTATAGGGTCAATAAAATCTTTTAATGTATCAACCATGGTATAGTAAATTAATATTATAGACCGTTAAGATAATCTTTAGTCTTTATTAATAAAAAAGTAAATATGCCTTATTATATATTCTTAAATTTTAGAGGTTTCAAAATAATTAAATAATTAAGTATTATAATTTCTAGTTATGCAATTAGTTAGTAATGATTTTGAACCTAACGGGAAAATGGATAAGAAATTTTCCTACCGTGGAAAAAATATCTCACCACACTTGAAATGGGAAGAGATTCCGGATAAAACCAAAAGTTTTGCTCTTTCTTGTAATGATCCAGATGCTCCGGCTGGGGACTGGATTCATTGGTTAGTAATTAACATCCCTTCGGATGTTAAGGAAATATCTCAGGGGGGCCAAGTTCCTGGTATCCAACTTGTAAATGATTTTGGAGAGAAAGGATATGGAGGACCCGCCCCGCCAAGTGGAACACATAGATATTTCTTCAAGATACATGCGCTTAATGTAGAAAAACTAGAAGGAGTAACCAAAAGTAATTTTCGAGATAAATTTAAAAAACACTTAATTGAATCTGCACAGTTAATCGGACTTTATAGTAAATAAAGATAATTTTTAAATTACTGGCTTTTTATTTTTTAATTGATGATCTTAAAAAGCGATGATTTTAACAATAATGAACCATTAGATAAGAAATTCACATGCGACGGAGAGGATTTTTCCCCACATCTAAGATGGAGCAATCCACCAGAAGGAACCAAAAGTTTCGCGCTAACTTTTTCAAGAGTTGATCCTGAGCAAGGTGAGATTAATCATTGGAACGTGTATAACATTCCTGCCGAGTTAAATGAGATTGAGCAAGATGGCGTTATTCCCGGCATCCAAGTTCGGAATGATTTTTACACTTTAAATTATGAAGGTCCTAATGCTACTGGGGGGGTTCAGAAGTATATTTTTAGAATATATGCTTTAGATGTTGAAAAATTGGAAGGTTTAAATGATAAAAATTTTAGGAGAATAATAAATGTGCACACGATTGAACGTGCTCAGCTTATAGCGTTTTATGAAAGAAAAACTAAACCTAAACCTTTAGCTTCCTGTAGTGGAAGTTGTTCAGGCAATCCATTGGATTTTGAACAATAATTAAGGTAAAATTAGATTAAAAAAAGAGGAAATTGCCAGGTATCTATAGTGACTTAAATATATCACTTAATATCTTAATGGTGAGCTCTAAATCTTCCATGTTATTATAATAATTTATCGCGAACCTTAATAGAGTTTCTTTTTTTGAGTCAGGATACCTCTTCAAGGTTATGTATATTTTATTTTTCTTTAAAGCACGGAATATCTTCTTTGCTTTCTCATGCTCGACGGTTATTATCCCCGAACGAAATTGGTCCTCGAGAGGGCTTATGATTTTGAAGTCGAAATCCCTAACTTTTTGGATAAATTCATTCGTTAACCATAATATTCGATTTTGAATATTTTTTATCCCATTTCGGATATCTCCATTTCCTATTTCATGCTTAATTAATTCTAATCCTCCCTTCAAAGCATAAAGTCCCGCAAAATTAGGGCATCCACCAAAACTATCCATTGCAAGGGGTTTTTCAATGATGTTTAAATTTTCGTTGTCCATGGCATAAGGATCTTCTACACTGAGCCAACTAGTAAATGGGAGGTTCCGACCTTCTTTATCGATTAGTTTATCATTTAAATATAGTATTCCTATACCCCATCCGCACGCTAACCATTTTAACCCGCTAGATACAAGGAGGTCAATGTTGTCTTTTTTAACATCGATTTCAAATGCTCCAAATGATTGCGTTGCATTAATCATGTTTATCAAATTGTTTTCTTTACAGAATTCACCAAATTCTTGAAGATTTTGTCTGAAACCATTAAATGATTGCACGTGAGATTGAAGGCTAAATTTTGTGTTTTCACTTACTTGCTCCTTAAACTTTTCTAATGGATATTTAAAATCCTTTTCCTCTACTTTCTTACAAGCATAACCCATCCTTTTAAATAAATGCACGGTTGCAGGAAATTCGATGTATGGATATAAGATCTCCCCTTTCTTATCCTCAAACAAGTGGGCAATTGTGGCTAATCCAGAAGAGGTATTTATCATGAAGGCAATGTTGTCAATTTTAGCGTTTAAATATTCTGCGATCATTTTTCTGGTGTCGAGCATATCCAGGAAGAACAATTCATGATCAACTTCTCCATAATTCAACATGTGATTAAAGTATGTAATTCCGCTATCATAAGCCCTTTTGCTCATTGGCCCAGAACCTGCGGTAATTAAATAAGTGAATTCCTCTAAAGCAGGAAATTGCGTTTTTCTTATCTGATCCCAATCAACAGGCATTTTTTTCTCTAACATTATTCTTTGATAATAATTTCAATCTTAGATTCTTATTAAGTTTTTTAACAGGGCGAGAATTCCTCATTTACAATGAATCTGAAGATTGTTTTATTTAAAAAAAGAAGGTGTTAATAAATTGAAATTAAAATTAATTAAACTCCATTAACAATTTTTTCTTTCGGGGCATAAACATCTTGAACAGCATAGTTGTTAAAGTTAATGCTGTAGTGATCCCTC
>SDNN01000072.1 GCA_004524425.1 Promethearchaeota archaeon | reverse complement strand
GGGAAAATACACATTAATGCTCTTAAGCCGAATATTACTTCTGGGGTCACTTTTTCTGGTTCATATACTGCCCAACCTACGTTAGTAAAAACAAGGCTAATAGTTAAAAATACAATTATGGTTGAAAGGCGTTGAAAAAAAATGAGAGTTCCATAATAACTGGCTTCCCTTCGAGTGCCTGTATTCACCTCATCCTCATCGATGATGTCTGCTACAATGAGATCGTAAATATATAAGGAACCTGCTAAGCCAATTCCCATTATAAAGAACACTATTAATCCCATAAATACGTTCTGAATGAAAAAAAATGGTATAAAAGTAATAATCCAAATCGTCACGGAACACAACCATGCTTTCCTAAGACCAATTTTCTGTACTACCGGCTTCCAAAGAACAGTCATAAAAAGCGCTGCGGATATAAATGCCAATCCCAATAAAAGCGCTAAAAATATAGATTCTCCTTCCCCTATACCAAGAACGAACTTGCCATAGAGGGGTACAATTGTAGGAAGCATTCCGTAAACAAACCACATGGCTATTTCTATAGGAATAAACCATCTAAAGCTCTTATTTTTTACACAGAGCTTAATAGATTTGGTAAAACTCGGCGCCATTTTATAATCATTTTTAAATTCCGCTTTCTCTTTTGGAGTATATTTTAAGAAAAAGAGACCTGCTAAAATAATAATGATCGCAACAGCGATTCCATATAACTGATATTGTGCTAAATATTCTCGTTTAGTCAAATCTGGAATGAACAAGGTAGGCAATATAAATGCAATAAGTAATCCTATTACAGCGAATACTTGTCTGAAGTTATTCGCTTTAGTTCTATCTTCTGAATTAATAAATACCTCTGGAAGTAAGGAAATATAGTTAATATCAAACATCGAAAAGAACAGTTCAAAAATGATTATTATTATGATAAAATAGATGAAATTTGGGATCTGATTCTCTATTCCAAAGGTTATCGGTGGTGTAAAAAGTAAGAACATTATAATGGCGATAGGAATTAATGAAAACATTAACCACGGAAGCCTTCTGCCCCATCTTGTATGGGTTTTGTCGGATAACGATCCTAAGAAGGGATCATTTAATCCATTCCAAATCGACCATATTAAAAAACCAATTGTTATTAAGATAATGTTTAATCCTACCACCGCAAAATAAAAAGTAAATATAAGAAATGTAAAGCCCTGATAAGAAATTATTACAGGTAATTGCCCAAAACTATAAGCAGAAGCTTTTGAATTAGAATAAATAAATTCTTCAGAACGTTCTTTCTTGTTATTCATTATTGGCCCTCCAATAGTAAAAAAAAATTGCAACTCAAATTAATTGAAATTTATAAGTAAACATTCGATATGATTGTTAATAAATCAAATCATTCTCCCCTTGATTAAGATATGATTAAATCTAGATTTTAATTAATCAATATTTTAAAAAGATAAAATAAAGGAAATTCTAAATGAATAAAAAGAACACATTATATAATATAATCGATAAAAGAGCCGCCATTGGAAAAGTCAATAACCATACTAAAACAATCTTCCATATTCCTTTTTTTACAGGTGCTCTTCTGGCCTTCGCTAAACCGAGCAAAGATGCTACTAACATGTGAGAGCCTGATAGAGGTATCCCTCTTAAAGTCCCAACAAATAGGATGATAGCTGTTGGTACTTCCGCAGCAAAGGCAGTACTGGGATGCAATTCAGTAATTTGACTGAGATTTTTTATCACACCTCTACCCAAGATTATAATCCCACTCGCAAAACTAATTCCGGCAATGAACAAAATTAAATCAACATTGACGGTTCCTAAACCAACCACAATACCTATAGCATTTGAGCAATCATTTCCTGCTCTTGAAAAGGCTGTTAAACATATAGAACCTAATAAAATATACGCAAAGATTCTTTCTGTACGTTCAAAATCTTCAAATCCGTTCAATTTATTGATAATGGTCTTATGGATTAGCTTATACACGACATAGGTCACTACAAAACCGATTATCGGAGAGAAAATCCACCATAAACTCATTTCTAAAATGATAAGCCAGTTAATACCATTATTCCCTCCTAAATATATCCCAATTCCTATAATTGCTCCAATAGTCGCATGAGTAGTGCTGATGGGAAGTTTTAAGGCGGAAGATATGATGAGCCAAATTGCGGTAGATATGAGTATGGTGATGACTACTTCAGGGGTAATCTCAATATAAAGAATATTATTCCCGACCGTTTCACTTACTGCTCTTCCTAACAGTACTGCCCCCATTATCGCAAAAATCGTGGCCAAGATTAACACTTCCTTCATGCTAAGAAATTTTGAGCCGTATACGGTGGAGAAGGTTTCGTCATTCGCTCCAATCGCAAATGCAATTAATATGGAGATTAAAATGAAAACTAATACCATTGGAATTAACATGATTTATTCAAACGCCTAATTTTATCTATTTGGATATTTTATGATCAAACCTCTCAAAAAATCAGATATTTCCTCAACCCATTGTGTCACATCATAAATTAACGTGATTAATTTTGCTGTTAATTGGATGCGTAAGGGTTCTTCTTTTTTCTGATATATGACATCTAAGATTTTAAATTTAACGTCATGAGCTTGTCTTCTTGCTTTCTCCACTTCGAATGTAATTTGATACGCAGCATCAAAATTCGTCTCCATGAGAAGCGCGCAATTCATTAATTGAACTATGCCATCGAAAGTCAATTTATTTAAAGCATTCAATTCTTCACTGATTTCCGGATAAATTTTAAACGGATAGACTTCCATGAATCTTGCGATAAATTCAATCCTGTTTAGAATTTTATCTAAAGAGATAACTAATTTATATCGATCTTCCAAGAGGAACGGTAAGGCACGTTTATCTTTAAAAAGAGTTTCAATATACCGCTCTTTTATTCTGTCGCATTTTTTTTCATATTGAATAATCTCTTCGAATTTTTGATCCACGTCACCTAATTTGTTTTCGATATAATCGCTCAAATAAAAATAGAGTTTTTCCGCAGTTTCACGAATGAGCTCTTGAAATTCTTCATTGATCTTATATATTTTCGATTTATTTTTCCTCATGATTTTTACGCCTTGCTTATATCTATTTATTTGAATTCTTCCATTTATTAAGATTTTCTATTTTATCAATAATAAAATAAAGAAACAATATTTCTTAAGAAATTTATTATCTTTTCGAGGTTAAATAATGAATAGTATTAAAAATCGTCATGATTTTTTTTATAAATGAACTAGTTTTAGAAATAAAGCAATAATTCCATTAATTTACCATATCATTCCATTAACAAAGTATATATAGACGACACTATGGCTTCTCCGGACCACGAGTGAGACATTTATTAATCCATTAATAAATTATTAACTGCTTAATAACCCTATCTATATTTATATAGATTTTATAATCAGTTTATTTAAATAGCTGTTTTTTTATATTGATCATATGACAGATTTTGAAATTGCCTATGATTTATCACTTGAGGAACTCCTTGATCAAATAAAAATGCAAGTGTGGATGAATGAAGAAATACAAATTCAGCCTAAACCCATAAGAAGTTCTATAGTCAAAACCTATAAAGAGTTATTTAGGTAGTATTCAAAAATCCATGATTTAATTCATTTATTACAAATAGTTGATTCTTTGTACTCTAATTATTCTTTTTGAAGTAATCCATTAATATTCCTTTTTAAATCTGTTAATTCTTCTTTAATAATAGTCCATAAAATTTCAAAATTGACTCCAAAGTATTGATGAATTAGCCTATCTCGGATTCCAGCAATTTTATTCCAAGGTATTGCATCGGTTTTGCTCTTCAATTTAGCAGGTAACTTTTTAACAGCTTCACCAATAATTTCAAAATTCCGGACGACAGCATCTTGAGTTTTTTTTATCCTGTATGAATTGCTCATAATTTAAATTTTCAACATATTTTTGAATTCTTGTTATAGCTTCCATAATATCACTAAGGAATTCCACAAATCCTCTTTTAGACATAGATTACACTCTTTTTGATATCCTTTGCAATTTTATTCACTCTAATACTCTTAATCCCTTCTGGGGTTAAAATATCTACTTTCTTACCTAGCAATTCTTCTACATAACTAGCTAAATCCATGAAAGCTAATCCGATTGGTTTTTCAAATTCAATAATTAAATCTATATCACTATCTTTGCTTTGCGTTCCCTTAGTATAAGAACCGAAAATTCCTATACTTTTAACTCCAAATTCTTTTTTTAAAAAAGGGAGCTCCTCTCTTAATTTTTGAATAATTTTTTCGCGAGTTAACACTTTCTCCACTCAAATTTGAATCAATAAATTAGAGTTTTTATAATTTAATATAATAATGATAATTATTTAGGCTTTTGATATTAATTCTATTGCTCATTATTTTTTGAAACCAAACTAATAAGGAGTTTTATTTTTAGTCCTAAGCTATTAGTGTTTTTTAGTATAACTAATATAACTGATTGAAATTATTTGATAATTTCTAAAATATTAATAAATGGAAAATATGAGAATGGTTAAATTAACTTTCACAATATTTATAATAATCGCAAGTTAGTTTTAACTATTTTCATTGATATGATTAAAATCTGAATATTTTTCACTCTCAATAAAGATAATAAAAACTTTTTTAGAAAACTTAACCTAAAAGCATAAGATTTTTAAATTGATAATCAATATATTTTTTAAGGATTCAGTTATATTATTAATAATAATATATATTTTAATTATCATCTAATAAATCTGGAGGAGCCTTAATATTCAGCCAATCGTATTATTTCCTGGATGCATGATTTCATATCGCTTGCCTTTTATTGAAGTTTCGGTAAGAAAAGCATTAGAATTTTTTGGAATTCCGTTTACAGAGAATTTAAAGTTTAGCTGCTGTCCAGAACCCAACGGAATTAAGAATTCTGATGATTTGATATATAATGTAACAGCCTCTAGAAACTTAGCCCTCGCTGAGGCTGAAGGAAGAGATATACTTACCCCTTGCAATGGCTGTTTTGAGACGCTAAAAGGAGTGAGAAGTGTAATAAAAACGGATCATCATTTCCGGGACAAAATGAATTTTTATCTCAAAAAAATTGACTTGAGTGTGAGTGGGGAAATAGATGTATATCATTTGGTAGAATTTTTTCATAAATTGGGAAAAGATACGATTAAAGATAATATTAAATATCCATTATCTGGGTTGCGCGTAGGAGTACATTATGGATGCCATTTCCTTCGACCAAGTGAAAAAATACAAATGGATGATCCCATGGAGCCTCACTTTTTTGATACCTTAATTGAAGATCTTGGAGCAAAAAGTGTTGATTATGATCGAAAAATGGATTGTTGTGGAGGCAGCTTAGCAAGAGCAGGTAATCCTGACTCAGGAATGGAAATGATTCATTCAAAGTTAGAAAGCATAAAAGAGGCTAGAATAGAATGCATAGTGGTAGGATGTCCACAATGTTTTACTCAATTTGACCATTTGCAGCAAGATTTGAAGAAGCTTGACTATGATTATGACATTCCGGTTTTGTATTATTCTGAACTACTTTGTATTGCTCTGGGTATCGACATCAGGGATATCATGAGCAAACATCATAGAACTCCTGTTGATAGCATTTTTAAAAAGGTAGATCTGATTCATAAAAAAAATGAAGAAATAAAAAAGCATTTTGATGTGGAATTTTTAAAGAAATGCTTCTCGTGTGGCGCTTGTAACATAGATTGTCCCGTGGCAAAAATTACATCATTTGACCCAAAAAATATCGTTGGCCAGATCCTTAATGGCAATATTGATGAGGTCATAAGCGATCCATCAATATGGATGTGTTTGGATTGTTATGTGTGCTATGAATTATGTCCAATGAGAGTAGGACTAGTAGATGTGTTTACAACTTTACGCAATTTAGCAACTGAAAAAGGCAATATTACTGAAGGATTTAAAGATGAGTTTGAAGCTTTTAAAAAGATGGGAACTGTTGCCATGTTCTCTCACTCAGCTCGAAAAAGAGTTGGATTAGAGGCATCAAAACCACAGCTTGATGATTTAAAACAATTAATTAACCAAGTACATGAAAAAGAAGAATTGGAGGAAAGTTACTAAAATGAATTGGAAGAATTATACGTCACTCCCAACTGAATTTAAGAATGAAAGAGTATTTGATGGATGTGGCATCTCTGGGTATATCAATATTGATGGAACAAGAGATCATGGCAGTAAAATTATAGACATGTTGTGTATCTTACATGATAGGGAAAATGGGCTAGGCGCGGGTTTTGCGGGATATGGAATTTATCCTAATTATAAAGATTATTATGCGCTTCATTTTTTATTTGATGATGAAGCCAGTAAAGAAAGAGTACTCCGTCATCTAGAAAAAATTGGATACATCATTCAATCTGAAGCCATTCCCACTAAAGTGCCTTCTAACATAGATCACCCACCAATAACATGGAGAGTGTTCTACGAACCTAAAGAGATGAAAAGCGTTTCATGTGACGATCAGGTAATGCAATTAGTAATGGAAATCAACGATAAATATGAAGGAGCTTTCATAATGTCTTCTGGTAAAAACATGGGGGTTTTCAAAGGAAACGGATGGTCTCATGAAATCGCGGACTATTACAAGATCGCCGATTACGAGGCGTACATGTGGTTGGCGCATAGTAGATTTCCTACTAATACACCAGGATGGTGGGGTGGTGCTCATCCTTTTAATTTATTGGGTACATCAGTGGTCCATAATGGAGAAATAACCTCATACGGAACCAACATGCGATATTTAGAATCATTTGGTTACAAGTGTTCACTCTTTACAGATACTGAAGTGATCGCATATTTATTTGATCTTTTAGTTAGAAAACACCAGATTCCCGTTTCAATTGCTAGCTTGGCTCTGGCACCTCCTTTATTTGATGAAATGAGAAAAATGGATGCTAAACTATATATGATTCTCAAGAACATCAGAGCCACGTATAGATCAGCCATGTTAAATGGACCGTTTTCAATTATTGTCGGGCAAAATGATTCTTCTCCAACCTTGATTGGACTAACTGATAGAAAAAAATTAAGACCTCTAGTTGCGGCCATATCTGAAGATGAAAATACGTTATATCTCAGCAGTGAAGAAGCCAGCTTTAAGAGATTAATGCTAAAAGAGTCTAAACCACATGAATTCAAGAAAATTTGGCATCCGAAAAGTGGAACTGCGATAATTGCTAGAGTAGGAGACGGTATTGTAAGAGATGGTCTTGAAAAACCTTTAGAAAAAATACAATTATCCGTGGAGGGTTGTTAAAATGTCATTAGCTCATAATACTTTAAGTTATTTCAAAGTTGTCATTGATAGGGATTATTGTAAAAAATGTAAACGATGCGTCACGCATTGTTCTTATGATGCACTTTCGTTTAATGGAGAGAAAATCATCGCTGATGACAGCAAATGCGTTGCTTGTCAGAGATGTGTTGCCATGTGTCCTGGTAAAGCAATAAGAGTTATTCAAAATGAATCCTATTTACCTCCACATGGTAATTATACGAGAAGAATAAGAAATATTATATGGGCTCAATCAGGTAATGGAGGTGTGTTATTGAGCGCAACTGGTAATGATAGACCCATTAGAAGTATATTTGATGATCTCTTGCTCGATGCGTGTCAAGTTACTAATCCTTCTATAGATCCTCTAAGAGAAACAATTGAAACCAAAATATTTTTTGGTCGCAAGCCTCAAAGACTTGATTTTACCACAGATTATAATAATCCAGAGAGCATTTCACTGAAAACGGGATTGATGCCCAACTTTGAAATTGACATGCCGATAATGGTAGGACACATGAGTTTAGGGTCAATTAGTTATAATGCTTGCATGGCGATATATCAAGCAGTAAAAGAATTAAACATTCTAGCCGGATCAGGAGAAGGAGGCTTACATCCTGATTTTTATGAATATGGAAACAATATCATTACAGAAGTTGCTTCTGGAAGATTTGGTGTAGATATTAATTATTTACAAAAAACAGCTGGTATTGAAATCAAGATTGGACAAGGTGCAAAACCAGGACATGGAGGTCATCTCCCTGGGGAAAAAGTCAATAGTCTCATCTCTCAAACCAGAATGATTCCAAAAGGTTCTGATGCACTTTCACCATATCCACACCATGATATATATTCCATTGAAGACCTTGCCCAATTAATTGCCGCACTTAAAGAAGCCACGAGATATAAGGTGCCCATTGGAGTGAAGATAGCTGCCGTGCATAATTCAGCCCCCATAGCGGTGGGCATTGTAAGGGGAGGGGCGGATTTTTTAACATTAGATGGATTTAGAGGTGGAACTGGTGCGGCCCCTAGAATAATTAGAGATCATGCAGGAATTCCGATAGAGCTCGCCATTGCTTCCGTTGACGATAGGTTGAGAAAGGAGGGTCTTAGAGATCAAGTCACCCTAGTAGCTGGAGGTTCAATACGATATTCAGCAGACTTGATCAAAGCAATTGCTTTAGGTGCTGATGTGGGAATGGTGGGCATGCCCGTTTTAATCGCAATGGGTTGCAGGGTCTGTCAACAATGCTTTAGAGGACTTTGTTCATGGGGCATTGCCACTCAACAGGAATATCTCGTTAAAAGATTGGATATTGATGTTGCGAGAAATAGGATAATTAATTTATTTAACTCCTGGAATGAAGAGTTAAAAGAGGTTTTAGGAGCCATGGGCATAGATTCAATTGAGTCGCTACGCTCAAATAAGGATCGCTTGCGATATATTGGGCCTAATCCTAAGATTGCTAATATTTTAGGAGTGAAACATGCAGGTGAGTGAATCATGATAGACAAGCTTATATTAGATGAAAAGGAAACGAGAAGATTTATTGAAATTGAAGTTTGTCCACAGGGAAATCCCCTGAATTATCAACAATTAAATGAGCAGATTCATGAAGCAATAGAACAAGGATATCAAAGAATTGTGCTCAATAATGTCTGTGGACAGAGATTTATTGGTGCGTCTTTACAAGGCGATTTAGAGATGATCATAAATGGACTTCCGGGTAATGATCTTGGCATATTCATGGACGGTCCTAAAATAATAGTGAACGGAAATTGTGAGGATCAAGCAGGAAATACCATGAATGATGGGATGATAATTGTCGATGGAGATGGAGGAGATGTCATCGGATTGTCTGCGAGAGGAGGTAAGATGTATATTAAGAAGGATGTTGGATATCGCGTTGGAATTCACATCAAGGAATATGAGAAAAAATACCCAGTCTTAATTTTTGGTGGTACTGCAAAGGATTTCTTAGGGGAATACATGGCAGGCGGGCTAATCATAGCTCTAGGCTTGAAATTCCTTCCCGATGGAACGATAGTTGAGAGCGAGGACCCTATATGTGGCAATGAATTAGGGACGGGAATACATCGCGGAAAGATAATATTGAGAACTGATGAGGATTTAGAATCGAGATTGGGCGTGGGGGCAAAGGTTTATGATCTTGAACCTGAAACGCGTGAAGTGATTGAGCCTTATTTAAAAGAATTTTGTGAGATTTTTAACATACCCCATGATGTCATGTGGACCAAGCCTCTTCAGGTGATCAAACCAATCTCGAAAAGACCATTTGGTGGAAATTATTGCGGGCAAATAATATAATACTTCTTTATCACCTAATTTCAGCCCTAATTTTTATATCTCATCATGGAAAATAGCGTTTTCTTCTTTATTTACCACGATTCTTTAACCAGATTAATTACATTGAAATTTATAAATAAGAATTTTATTAATTAATTGACAAAAAGAATTTTTAACTCAAGGATAAAAAGGTATGAGAGTAACACTCGAATGAAAGAGTTAAAGAAATGTCCCAAATGTGGAAATATCATGGCTTTACGTACGATCAAAGAAAGTTCCAAGAAAACTAGAATATTACAATGCTTCGTGTGTCGATATTGGGAACGTTTAGATAAATGCGATCCTTCTCTTTTTCTTAAATAAATAGATTCGTTATCTTTTTACAACCTTGAACGTGAGCATATTAAGAATTTGTTTTCTTAATTTAGTCGATATTTTTCTTATCAATTAAAAGATCCAGTTCAGCAATTAACCAACAAAGTTCTTCGTATGAGCATGAAGAATTGAAAATCTCTTTCGCCTTCTCTTTTATTTCTTTTTCCGCTACTTTTCTCTTGCCTTTTAAAATAATTAATTGTTTTTCAGCAAGTAATCTACATAATTCTTTATAGGATTTTTTTTCTGCTGAAATATCATGAGCTTTTAAAGTAATTTCTGCGGTCATGTCGGGATCCAGTCCAGCATCAATTAATTCGATTGTATCATCATAATTAATTTCTAGCTCAGGCCTTCTAGCCACACTATGGTCCGTTGCCATGCCTTCTTTTAAAATATCTTTAATGGCAAGGAATGATCCATATTCTTTTTTTTGGGTCATGATTTGTATGCTAGCAGAATTATCCCTCTTTATGTTTAATTTATCGGCTTTTTTTGTGCAAAACTCTTTCTGTTTTTTAGGAATGTTATTCCCAAACCATAGATAGATGGTTTTGTAATCGTCAATCAAATAAGCTTTATCTTCGTTAAAATCAACTTTAGGTACTTTAGTTAATCCACCTCTCACTCCTAATAGATATATTTGCATTTGATCACTCAAGTAATTTTATATGACAGTATTTTTAAATCTAGTAAAAATTATATTAAAAATTAAAATCCTTTATCTCTATGAATACAATATTTAAATTCGAATAAAAAACGTTTTCTAGTTTCTAGAATGTTTTAAAAAAGTAAAGTAAATATGAATGAATTACCCAAATAATAAGTATCTAATGAACCAATTTTATGTTGAGTTTGTAATAAATTAGATGAGAATGTGATAATCATGACCAATTATGATGCAATTATCATTGGAAGCGGTATTGGGGGAACCGCGGTAGGAGGAATCCTCGCATCAAAAGGATTAAGAACACTCATTGTTGAAAAAAACAATTTTATTGGTGGACGGTGTAGTACCTATGAGAAAGAGGGTTTTAAAGTAGATGTTGGCGTTCATTCTTTTGGCAGAACGAGTAAAGGGCCCCTTGGAGAGGTTTTAAGGTTAATTGGAAGGGAAAATGCCATTGAATGGTCTTTAGCCAGAAACCCAGGACCCAGATGGTTCTGTAAAGGAAAGATTTGGAGTTTTCCAAGAGAACTTGAAAAATTAATACCCGCTGACGAATTGCCAGGAGTAGTAAAAGTTTTTAATAAAGTAATGAGGATTAGAAAAACTGATGAACTTGATAATGTCGATGTTAAAACGTGGATATCTAAATTCACTAAGAATGAGTTGATTCATTCATTCATTAATACGATATGTGGATTATACTTTGTAATCCCTTATTATGAAGCTTCAGCAGGAGAATTCATACGATGTCTATCTTCTCTTTCAGCAGATATAAGCACGGGATACCCAAAAGGAGGTTGTGTATCAATTCCCCAAGCTTATGTGGATGGAATGAAGAAATTTGGCGGAGAAATTAAAACTGGAAAAGCCGTGAAAAAAATCGAAGTCGAGGATGGAAGGGTTCAAGGGGTAATTTTAGAGAATGATGAGTTTATATCTTCTAAAATTGTAATAAGTAATGCAGGTATAAAAGAAACAATAAATGAATTGATTGGCAGAAGTTATTTTAATAAACATTATCTCGGAACCATTGATAAGCTTAAATATTCCATGAGTGCTTTAACACTTAAAATTGCCTTGAAACAAAAGATCACGGAGTATAAAGTACTCAATTCGTTTTCTGTAGAGGATCCTGAAGAAAAATATAAAATCATGTTAAAAGGAAAGGTTCCTGATAATATTGACGTTTTTGCACCCATTCCTTCGAATTATGATCCTAGCTTGGCCCCAAAAGGAAAGCAATT
>SDNN01000071.1 GCA_004524425.1 Promethearchaeota archaeon | reverse complement strand
TAATTTCTATCAATGATTTCTTTAAGTCCTAATAAGGGAACTATCACGTTATTCGGGCGAAATAAAATTTCATAGGATAATTCATGCAATGCTCTTTCCAGATAAAAATATGTTATCAAGGGAATGTGTAGATTTGAATCTTTTAGCATCTTAGCCATTAGTTTAGCTTCCCAAGCGTTGAGGATATTAAGCACTACGTCTAGAGTCTTATTTATGGGTCGTGCCGTTTTCCTGAAGTAAATATTATAGAGTATTTCTTGAGGCACTTCATACCTGTCCTTGTGGATGATTTTCTTTTCTATGAAAAGCAGTAAAGTATTGAATTTTATATAGCTCAAGGCTCTTAGGAAGGAAGCTAGATCTTTTTCGATAGGGAATTTTCCCATTTTTTCTTTCAAGGATAATTGAGGATCACCCTCAAAATCGATAAAATAGAAAGTATAATGATCATTGGATTTATCGTAGAGTATTTGTTCCATGTGTAAATCTTGATGCACGGGTTGAATTTTAATTTTTTCTTCGGTATATTGAGAATGTAATTTTTTGATAATATCCGTCAGGTCAAGCAAGATAGAACTGATTTTCGGCAAGTTATAAAACGTGTCTTTTGATTTTTTCTTCATCATGTTCTGGATTTCAGAAATCATGGTATTGAGCTTATCATCATAATTATTTAAATAAGCATTGCTATCCACGTGTTCAACCTCATATTCATCAACCCCTTTTAAAATGAGCGCCTGATGGAGTTCTTTTACGTTGGAACTAATTTCTTGAGAGATTTTTAGGCTTTCAATGCAATATTGCTTTATTAGTTTTGAAAATTCTTCTTTTCTGTCGATATTGGCGTAATCTTTCCTAGTATCCTTAAATACTCCGTTAATCATGTTATTTAACTCATTCCAATAAATATCTCCTACATTACCGACATTTGTTACATTTTCGAGAATTCCAATGGACTCTTTTCCTCTGATTTTAATGGTCCCATAAATTTTTGGAGCGTTAGGATAGACATTTTTCACTAAAATATAAAGAGTTTTGGGTTCGAGACTTTCTGCATACTCCTTATACGATTTTAAGACATAAGAAATGGGTTCTTTTTCAGGATATTTCTTGTTATGCAAGTTTAATTTAAATAATAGATTAGTGGTATTTCCCTTTCCTAATTGTTCTAAAGAAATATCATATCGCTCCTGATATAAACTGGCTTCTATCAAGTTCTGTACTTTCATCATGTTTGTTTGGTCTTCAAATTGTTCCGTGTACAGGCTTAGATCCAATGAAAATGAAGGAAATTTTTCCGTGATGTCCTGAGAAAAGAGCATTTTTTTCCAGAAAAAGATGCAATATTCCGCTTCTAACAGGTTAAGAGTAAAGATTTTCTCCATGTTTTCAAAAAATAATTTTTTAGTAAAGGTGTTTTCCGTGAGCTTTACGACATTTTGTCTCATTTGTTCGCTATCTTCAAGGATATCCTTGAGTTTCTTGTAATATATCAAGGGTAAAAAATAGGCTTTTTTAAAATCTTCCGTTTCAATTTGAATGACAGACAAGAAGATCCTGTTAGCGATAATTTGGAAATATGAAAATGAGATTTCAAACTGCAGATTCGCAAGCGCAGACTTATCTCCGAACCATCTCCGAGAGATGAGCCATGCTTTAAATTCATTAGAATTGAAGACATTAAGCAATAAGCTTTTATCTAAATTTTCAACCATGAGAATCAATGAAAAATATTTGATTAATTACTTAAATATTATAACCTAATAATTCTTGGTTTATAGTTTATAGAATTTACTTAGGAATAAAAATTCATAGTTAAATTTTGCATTTTTTTTAACATCCTAAAAATGATAAAAAAAATAGAATAAGTAGATATTATTCAGTATATTTATAACCTAATTTTTCTAAATATTCTCTTTCCTTTTTTCTATGTTTTAATGCTAATTCTTCCTTTATTGCGCGCCATTCTTCACCGGCAAGGGGATACCATTTCATGACAATGAAACTCAAGAAGAGCAATATGCCAGGAACTAGCATCCATCCAATGAGAATGCCCGTTCTAGCTAATTCACTCTGTTCTCCCGCTTGCAGGGCCTCATTATACCCAAAAAATGCGATTACGAATAGAAAAATCGCTTGTGCTAGACTGGCGGCATACTTAGTAATTAATGAATTGATTGCAGCATACATTCCTTCTCTTCTCTGATCGGTTAAGTGCTCATCCTTATCAATGACATCTCCGTTCATGAGCGGAATTAAGAAGTATCCTCCCACCACGCCCATGCCTACCCCGAAAAAGCCAATCATGGTGGGAATGAGTAAACGACCGAAAATCAGTATGATGAAGCAGCTGATAGAAAATACTAATACCATTATCTGCATGGTTTTTTTTACTCCCATTTTTTCTTGTTTTCCGATGAACAAATAGATGCCCACGGGGATACCCGCGAATAATGAAGCAAATAAATATAACATGGAATTCTCAGGAAACTCATCTAAATAGAATAATAATCCCATCATGAGTCCTACTGAACAGTAAATGATAGTAAAGCTCACGACTTCAAAGATTATGAACGACTTGTTCTTGAAAGTATTTTTCACCGATTCCAAGAAAGGAACGTTAGGTTCTGCTTGCTTGTAATGTTTTTCTTTATAGAAAAAGGTACTTGCAAATACGAAAGTACCCACAAAAATTCCGATTCCCACGTGGAAGAGTTGATAGAAGGTTGTATCTTCTCCAGTTGTCGGTTGAAGCAAGGGAATCAAGACTAAAGGGAGCATGATGGAAAAAATGCTGAAAAATAGTTTCCAAACTAAAATGCTACCTCTAGCCTTGTTTGAAATGGCCATTTCATATGGCATCACGTATAGAGCTGTGGCGATTGCCGTATAAAGGATATCATAGAAGAATAAAAAGATTAAAAGCTGTAAAAATAAAACTGTTTGAAGGTCTAACGAGGTTATATTTGGGAATTCAATCCAACATAGGATGTAAAAAGCAGCAATCAAAGGAGCACCATATCGGATATATGGAATTCTTCTTCCTAACTCAGATTTTGTCCTATCGGAAACGTATCCGAAAATCGGATCATTAATTGCATTCCAGATTCCAAAAATGAGCCATACTAAACCTGCTAAAATTGGACCTAGACCACGAATGTTTACAAAGTAGTATGTTAACGCTCCACCAGCAATAATGGTCTGAATAAAATTAATCGAGGCATCTGCTGCGGAGACCATCACCCGCGATTTAACGGGAACTACTTCTTCCACGAGTGGGGTTTGATTCTCCATTAGTTTTACACTTTTTTTAAGTTAATTTAAAATAATAAAGATATTTTTTTATTCGCTTTAACCTTTATAAACTCTTTTAATCAACCCTCCCTTATTCCCATCCTGATCTTTGATTAACGGATCATGGATCTCAAATTTGGGCACATAAAAATATCTTAATATTAAAAAAAAAAGATTCCCTAATGTAAAAAATAAGCTTCTTCCATTTATGAAACCAATTTTTATGGGTTTCACGTTGGTTAGGTGGGCTGCGTTGGATCTGTTGTGGGTTTAGCTCCGAGTGAACTAGCTTTTTGCTCTAGTTCCTTGATTTTTTGTAGCATCGATTCGTGAAAATTCTTTTCTGTCTTTATAATATTATCTAGAACGTTTTTCAGGGTTTTAGATTTTTCCGCCTCAAATTTCTTGGTCGCAGCATCAGCCTCTTTCTCTTGAACCTCAAGCTCCTTTTTTGCTGCTTCATAATGTAGTTTAGCTGCTTCTAACTTGTCAGCATCCTTTTTTTCCTCAGGCTTTGAGCGTTCCTTTTCAAATTTCTTCTCTGCTTTTTCTAAATCCTTCTTAGCAGCATCGACTTCTTTTACTTCTTTTCGGAGCTCTTTATAAATGACCAATAGTTCTTCTAGTGGAGTTATGAAGTTTGCTTTAAGTTTTTCTGTTTTTTCTTTTCTAGCTTGTTCCAGACTTTCATAAGTCTCTGCAAGCTTTGATATCGGACCCTTTAAGGCGGGGGCCTCAGTTTCAGCATAATTTCTTAAGGCATTAACTCCTTCAGTGGATTCTTTAACCATTTTTAAAATCGAGTCAAGATATTGCTTATTTTCCTTAATTACTTCTTCGATGGCTGTAGCGGAACTACTTAATGCATCAGTGATCCCTCCTACAACATCCTTCAACTTATCTCTAAATTTACTCATTCATATCACCTTAATTTGTGTTTTTTTAACGAAATTGATTTTGAAATAATTTCATGTTTTTACATTAAATCTCAATCAAGTAATTTAGAGTATGCTGACATTTATATTTTTTATAAATAATTTATTTATTTGGCATGATTTTCTTCAGTGAAAATGCAGTCCATGAAGTACTGTCTCCTCAAAAACGTGAGGATTTTAAAAAAACCTAACAACATAATTAAAAAGAATTATTCACTTTTGATTATCATAATCAAATCATTAGCAATCCTAAATCATGACAGAAAAATCTATTCATCTACCCATGGTTTTTCATTTTCATCAACCTGTTGACAATTTTCATCATGTTATAGAAGATGCTTTTAACAAGGCATATGGTCCATTGATCGATCAAATATATAGTTTCTCGGACCTTAAAGTCACTCTCCATTTTTCAGGAAATTTATTAGAATGGTTCCTAAAGTACAAACAAGATACCATCAATAAATTAAAAGAAATGTCTAGGAGAGGACAGATTGAAATCATTGGCGGAGGATATTATGAACCTATTTTTTCTCTCATACCTCATCGTGATAAGATTGCGCAAATGAATAAGTTATCAGACCTCATAAGAAAAGAATTTGGGTTGGATGTTAATGGCGCATGGTTATCTGAGAGAGTCTGGGAGCCTCATTTTCCTTCTTTTCTAAATGAAGTTGGATTAAAGTATGTAATTGTAGATGACAATCACTTCAGGTCAACAGGGATAACTGAAGAGGATACATTCTACACGTATATAACTGAAGACGAGGGAAAAACCTTGAGAATCTTTCCCATAAACGAAAAACTCCGGTATCTAACTCCCTGGAAACCTACTCATCAAAGTTTCGATTATTTGGAGAAAATGGCAGACAATAAGGGAGATAGAATTGCACTCCTCATTTCCGATGCTGAAAAAATGGGAGTATGGGGCTCAACTCACGAAATATGCTATGTTGATGGTCATGGTCATTGGGATGGGGATGATAACAATCCATTCATTCCTACATTTTTTGAAAAAATTTTAAAGTATGATTGGATTAAATCGATAACCTTATCAGATTACATGAAGAAATATCCGGCAAAAAGTTTGATCTATCTGCCCACGGCAAGCTATGATAAGATGGAAGAATGGGTATTGCCGACCGAAATACGAAAAAATTTTCGAACACTAAGGAAACAACTGAGAGATGACGAGAACAGGAAAAATGAATATCAATTCTTAAAAGGCGGATTTTGGCGATATTATCTAGTCAAGTATCCCGAATCAAACAACATGCACAAAAAAATGCTTCATGTTCGCGAAAAATTAATTGAAATAGAAGAGAAATTGAAAACGGCAAACGATTCAGATTTAAGAAAAAAAATAAAACCAAAATTGGATAAAGCTTGGGATGAAATCTATAAAGCTCAATGCAATGACTGTTATTGGCACGGATTGTTTGGAGGCATCTACTTGCAGTTTTTAAGATTTTCCGTGTATACTCATTTAATTACAGCAGAGAGCATTATTGATGAAATTAAACCACTTCTTTATCCTGTTAAAGATACTTATATCACGTTCATACCATTAGATTTTACAAAAAATAGTCGATTGGAAGTCCTGATCGAATCGCATCTTTTAAACGTGTATGTTGATCCTTTTGATGGTGGTACAATCTTTGAATTGGATTATAAGCCAAGAACCTATAATTTGTTAAATACGTTAACAAGATGGCCTGAGGCTTATCATGAAAAGGATAAAATAGATGCAGGGTCAGTAATTACCGATCGCTACAAAAAGAACATGCTTCGTGTGAGAATCATGAACCAAGATGCGACCTTGAAAGAACTGAATAAGGACATCTATCATGAATTTGGAGATTTTATAGATGGTGAATTTAAAATAGTTACCAATGAAAAAAATGAAAAAAGTGCGCTGATCGAATTAGAAAAAGAGGGAAACATCAAAGATCCTGACTCCGAGGAGAAAATTTCATGCACGATTTTAAAAAGAATATCTGTCGAAGAAAATAAAATCATCATTACCGTGAAAGGAAAATTTCAAGAGGATCCCGCTGAAGAAGCCATTTTGCAAAGAATAATCGATAAACTTCATTTAGCTATCGACCTTCCATTCTTCTTCAATGGTGATCCTAATAAATTTACCTGGGAGACTGCATCCGTGAACCTTGAGAAAACCAACAAAAATCTTTTAGAGCCATTTCATTACGTTGGAGATAATTTCAAAGCCCGTGATGAAACCTACAATTTAAGCTTTGAAGCATTGCTCTCATCTGATACTAATCACCTTACAATTAATAAATTTCCCATAATCTCATTTACAAAAACGGACGAAGGTTATAAAGAGATATATCAAGGAGTAAATTTAATCCCGCGAATGAACTTAGGCAAGAACTTTGAATTACATATTGAATTAATTATTTCCTAATTTGTCAATACAATGCCACGAAATTTTGTCGATTTAACTAAATTTAAATAGAAAAAGAAGAAAATATAATTAAGATAATAATAATTTCTTGGTAATCAATATTAAAAACAATAATTCTCTTGAAAGAAGAAATTTATGGGCATTTCATCATAAATCTGCGAAACTTCATCTCGAAAAAAACCAATATGTAAAAGATATTCGAGCGAAATTACTCAAGAAGAAATTAGAAGAAAAATTTTCTCACTAAACCTTTTTACTTCTTCACTCATCTATCTTAAGTTTTAAAAGCTTTTAGCACTTTTAGCTTATTTATTGTAACGAAAATTGGAATTTGTTAACTTTTTGTAAGGAATACTTTAAAATACCTTTTCTAATATAGACTAGTGGGGTGAGCAAGATGTCAGCTGGATGCAATTCGAAAAATTGTAACATATGGAATGTAAACGACCATAATATAAAAGAGCGCATTCATAAATCAACATTTGTCAAGGAAATTAGAAAAGAATTAGTGCAGAAAAAGTTTGAAAAGAAGGCTACACGCGAGTAATAAATTTTAATATTTAGATCAAGAATCGAATCCGTATTTTCCTACTAAGGGAACAAACCGAACTCCGGTAATCTTTTTTGTTTCAAACGAGTTTCCTACCTTTTTAACTATATATAGATTTTGTCCCCAGGTTTTAGAACCGGCGGGAATGCATAATAGACCTTGATCATTGAGCTGATCCTTTAGGGGCGGAGGAACTTTTTCAGGTGAAGCAGCTGTGACCAATATCTTATCGTAGGGTGCTTCTTTCTCATAACCCAGAGTTCCATCCCCCACAATTACCGTCACTCTATCATCATAACTTGTAATTCTTAGATTCTTTCTGGCCTTCTCTGCCAATTTTTCATGCCTTTCTATGGTATATACGTGTCCAGGATTTTTCGCATTTTCTGGTGCAACTAATTCCGCACACAAGGCTGCATGATATCCCCTTCCCGTTCCGACTTCTAATACCTTATCTCCTTCCTTAAGCTCTAAATATTCACACATCATTGCATTCATGTGAGGCGCACTAATGGTTTGTCCGGAGCCGATTGACAATGGAGAGTCAATATAAGCCGACGATTCTGCTTCTTTTGGTATGAATTTTTCTCTAGGAACCTTTAGCATGGCATTAATGACCTCGGGCTTGGTAAGCACGTTCCTTTTAATTAAACTTTTCACTAATTTTTTCCTTTTTTTTTCAAAATCCATGTTTCCAATCCAGCTTTAATTTTAAAAAGTATTGAAAATTACATTTGCATTCTATTCTTTTGTTATGAGATAGATTTTATCTTCAGTTTCGACTCTATTTAGTAATGGTAAATTAAATTCTATTGACTTACTATTTCTATCTCTTTTAATCTTTTCGATTTTTTCTCCTTTAAACACGATCTTTTTTACAGTCTCGATTTGGTAGGTATTTTTTCCTATAATAATAATTTCATCTCCTAATCTTAAAAATCGTTCCTTACTCTCGATTAACACGTTAGCAGATTTACTTTTTTCATCATGAGATAGTATCTTACCAAAATACGTTTTTTTATAAGGAGAAAGGTTTCCTCTCGATTCTAATTGGATATCATTAATCGTTGGTTTTTTAAAATAAAAACCCGTGTGAAATCCTCTATTATACACCAAGGAGAGTCTTTTTATCCAATCAATTACTTTATCCTTCGTGTAAGTACCGTTAAAGTAATCATCTATTGCCTCACGATAACATTTGGTAACTGTTTTAACATAAAGTGGGTCTTTCATTCTCCCTTCGATTTTTAATGCGTCAATTTTAGCTTCAATCAATTCGGGGATGTATTCAATCATGCAGAGATCTTTCGCATTTAAAAAAAGCTGCCCGTCATAAATGAATTCATTATTTTGATCATCCACTACCACCCATCGCCTTCTACAGGGTTGAGCGCAATTACCTCTATTCGCTGAATGTTCTTCAGATTCATGGATTGATGCTGAAAAATAGCATCTTCCTGAAATTGCAGTGCACATCGAACCGTGAACGAAACATTCGATTTGAGCTCTTTCTAGTTGCTTCTTGATCCTGGCGATCTGTTTGAGGGATAATTCTCTGGCTAATATGATTCTTTCAGCTCCCATTTCTTCGTAAAATCGTGCCGCTTCAATGTTTGAAATATTTGCCTGAGTTGATACATGAAATGCCATGTCATGTCTTCTCGCAATTTGAATGGTTGCAAGGTCATGGGCTATAATGGCATCGATTTTCGCATCCTTGGCTCTTGCTATTAAATTTTCCAACTCATTTATTTCTGGATCATATATTAAAATATTAGTACATAGATAGGTTTTGATTCTGGGTTCTTGAGCATGACAATATTCGGCAACGTCTTCCAATTCTGCTTGCTTAAAATTATTTGCCTTAGCTCTCATGTTATAATTTTGCACGCCAAAGTATATAGCATCAGCTAACCCAGACACTACTTTTAATGAGTTCCAATCCTGCGCGGGAGCAAGCAATTCTGGTTTTTTAGCCATCTTACTTTTCATGAATCTTATCATTCCTTCTTTCTGTATAAAGAGAAGAGGAGAGATTATTAAACAATTTTTAAAAAAAAACTTAAATTATACTGAAAATACTTTAGGTTAATATCAAAATTGGAGTCAGATAAAAGGATGAAGGTTGTATTATTTAATGGGAGCCCACGTGAAAAAGGAAATACCTACCATTGTTTAAACTATGTCATTGAAGAATTAGAAGCGGAAGGTATTGAATGTGAATATGTATGGATCGGTGGGGAGAACTTGAATGCGTGCAAGGCATGTTTTAGTTGCGCCGGGAAAAAAGCATGCATTCAAACAGATGATAAACTGAATGTATACTACGAAAAAATGCTGGAGGCAGATGGCATTATTATAGGTTCACCGACTTACTTCGCAAATGTATCGTCAACGGTGAAAGCTTTAATTGATCGTGCTGGTATTATCTCCCAGACCAACCCTGGCCTATTAAAACGTAAAGTGGGAGCAGGGGTGATAGCAGTCAGGAGAGCTGGAGCCACGCATGTTTTTTCAAGTATTAATTATTTCTTCTTGATTTCTCAAATGATTGTCGTCGGTTCTTCTTATTGGAACATGGGATTTGGACTAGCGCCTGGAGAGGTTAAGAAAGATACTGAAGGAATTCAAACCTTTAAAAATTTAGGTAAGAATTTTGCGTTTGTACTTAAGAAGTTAAAAAGTTAAGTATATTTACTCTTTTTTTTATATTTTTGTTGGATATTTGAATATATAATGACATGATCTATGACGGTAGCTGACTTACTCAAGGAATTAGAATATTATGATCTGGGAAAAGCAACCCTTCGAGAGTCCATCATGGCCAATCCAGATCAAGCCATGGCAAAAATACGTACCTGCGTGACTTATAATCCCGAATACTTTTCTCAAGATGTGATGGATCTTTTAGTATCACTTTTCGATATCATACCTTCCAGCGTTTTCTCAATCTTGCATAAATTCGCAAGCAAGTATCCAGAACGGAAACAAGATCTCATGGATATCTATCTTAATTTTTTTGGAAAATATCCGAAAGAGGCGATTGATGATGCATATTATGCTTGTGCCAATCACCCCGAGCTAATTACAAAAAGATTTATAGACTGTATATTGGAACACATGGCAATAAGTCCATTTAACGTGATCATGACTTTCCAACATGTATTGGTAAAACGACCCGAATTTATTGATGAAACAATCGTGGAAGCAGTCATGAATAACATATCGAAAGGAGCGAATCAAGCATTTTATTTTTTAAGAGATGTTTCAAAAAAGTTTCCTAAATTAACGCCGCTCTGTACCTTGGCGCTATTTGAGTGCGTCATCGCAGAACATCATTATTACGTGAAACGAGAAATGCTTCGTGATATCATTATCATCGCCCAGTTATCTCACATCCAAACTAGTTTGGAGAAAGAATTAAAAAAACCGATAGTAAAAGGGAATAAAGCGGCTCAAATACTGATGGCTCTGATCTTCAGGCAGAGATACAGAGTACAACAAAGAGTCCTTTTGGACTCACTCGATTATGCCGCGAATTGGGTAGCTCCATGGGACTTTTTAATAATACTTCTGGATAATATCGAGTCTAAAAATATAGTCATTAATGTTGCAGAGAAATTTTTGGAAGGTATCTATAGATTGGGATTTATTCTTAATCCTGTCCAATTTGAAAACTTGATCATGAAAAAAATTGAATTTAAAGATATTGCAGAAACGAAATTTGAGCAGCGATTTTCCTTTCTTAATACACCTGAATTAATCGATCTTTATAGTAAAGTAAAAGAATTTAGTGGTAGGATCGATCTCGAATTAGATCTCAAGCCGCTTAACGATTTTGATAATAAGGTAAAAAATATTGAAACAGAATTAGATGCCATAAAGAAGATAATTAAGAATGATGAGAATCCACGTGTCAAAGACCTTAAAACAAGAGCTCGAAATTTGGAAAAAAGATTAAAAACTTGGAAAGAAAAAAGAATAACGAAGAAAGAAAAAAAACAACTGGAAAAAGACATTAAGAAAGGTTTATCGACACATCTAGCTCAAAGTGCTTTAAATCTCATAGATAAGGTCAAAAAAGAAGCGCTTCATGATATTGCACTTAGACTTTTGGGAGACCAATATAATCCCGAAAACATCGATGAAAACATCTTCCCAGCATTATTCATGCTTGAACGCTTAGGGGGCGGAAAAAACTATCAATACCTACGTTTCTTGATTATTGATGTGATTGAGGGAAAGCCACATGAATGGCTATGGACCGAACCTCCTGTAAAAGAATGGATTGAAAAAGTCAAGAATCAGCAACCGAATGTTCGTTTAGACAGGTGGAGAGTTCCCTTTTCCAAGCAATATTTTTATGAAGTAAAAAATGCAAGAAAAGAAAAACAGAAAAGAATTAAACTTGATTTAAAACAAACTCGAGAATTATTTGAACAACTTGAAGTTGAGGTCAAAAATAATTCCACTCATGAAGAACTGAGAGAACAACTCAATTCTCTGCCTGAAAATGCCGATCAACAAATCGTGGATGAAATTCGAATCAATCTTGAACGAATTCGCCGGGCACTCGTGACTCCTGATTCGGATTTCGAAGGCATGATTGAACTTATAGTTGAGACAAATCCTTTTCAATATCTTTTCATGGGAGAATATGGATTTGCCTCATGCCTTTCGATGCGGGCCGCCTATTTCTGGAGTGCGGTTTCCAATGCCATAGATATCGATAAAGTGGTAATTTGGGCCAAAGAATCGGG
>SDNN01000070.1 GCA_004524425.1 Promethearchaeota archaeon | reverse complement strand
TTCGGCAAACCTGTAGGCTCTCTAAGCAAATATATAAAGAAATTAGGAAAACTCGGGTTAGCAACAATCACCCATAAAGCGGCCGTATTTAATTGCCATACTGGTGATGATGTTTGTAAAAATATCCAGAATCAAATAGCAGAGGTTCTTCCCCAGATAGAAATATTTGAAAAGACACTTCCAATCCGCACAGGTGGTCAAGATGGAATAAATTGGAAGAGAATTGCTCTACAGAAGAATTGGGAAGAAGAAGCAGAAAATTTTCTCTCCGCTTTTTTAACCTTTATATCCTAAATTTAATAGCTTAGATTTATTATTAAGATTTCTAAATTCTGTTAAAAAAATTTTTTAGAGAAATGTATAGTATGGCGATTTTTGGCTTTCATTTTAATAAGAGTATTCCATGTTTTAGTCATAATTTTTTATGGAATATACTTTCATAGTAACAATAATATAAAAAAGTAAAAAATAAAGTGATTTCAAGGTTTATTTAACCAATATCTCAGATATATTAACCCGATTATTGCCATCGGAATACCTATTATTATCAACAACCATCCTATTGTCAGAAGATATGAATATACCCAGTAGCTGTAAGGTTTATTGCCAAATGGTGTCGAAAAATTGCCATCAATCGCGATGTAAATACAATATGCAATGAACATGAATATTCCACAACCACATCCTCCTCTTGCTTTTTTGTGTGTTGAGCGGTGCTCCTTGAACTCAGCTCGTTCTTCACCAGGTAATCTTTGCCACCAAAGATAACCTCCTAAGCCAAATAATAATGCTGCGGGCAAACCAACAAATAAAAGTTCCCATAAAATCAGCATAATAAGGAATATGACAACCCATTCTAAACTCCATTGGTCAAAAGTCGCTTTACCATAATTTCCGATGGGAGATGTTTGAATTTGCCAAATTAAGACATAGACTCCAATAATAGAAAGAACAACAACTACTGCTATAAAAAGGATAAGAACTTTCCAATGCTTTTTGATTTCCACTTTCCAAAATTGTTCATCTCTTATTTTTTGTTCATCTTCCATTTTACTTCCTCTCATTAAGATTTTAAAATCTCAGAATTCTTATCATAATTTGAATCCTCATTTTATTAAAGAATTTCTATTAGCACTTCCAAATTTTTCAACTCATTTAAGGTATGAGTAGACCATTTTTTGCAATAAATAATAAGATTTTATTAAAATATTTTTAATAAATTTAAAAAAAGATTTAAAGGAATTTTTCAGAGTATAGCTTTACGATGTAGGAATTAATTATCACGGGAATACACACCACGAATCCAACCAAGACTATTAAAAGCATGATAATATTCATGCTGGAAATAATGAATATTTGACCAAAGACATCAATTAAATAGTGCGTGAGAATGCATGAAACGATACTTTCTGTTTTAATGTACATGAAAGCTAAAAAGAATCCCAATATAGTAGCATATACTACCTGGATCAGTGTTGCGATGAGATCAGCGCCAAATAAAAAGTTAAATAGATGCGTGAAGCCAAAAAGAATGCCATCAATGATAATTGCTGTTCTTTTAGAATATTTTTTTAATAACATGGTCAAGATTATGCCTCTAAAGGCAATCTCTTCCCAAATACCTGGTCTTAGATAATAAATCCACGAGAAAATGCCCAAATTATCAGGTCTTGGTTCTGTAAACAAGCTCACAAAATTAAATGAGATTTCTAATAATACCAATCCCGCTAATATCTCAAAACTAACAAAAATAAATACAACAATGATGCTTAAGAAGATGTTATTTCTAACGGAACTTCCGTTTTTTAATTGAATTGCTTCAGAATAATCACTCAAAGATTCTACTCCGTTAGGTAAATTCAACCCATATGGAACAAGATATAGAAGTAATATTGCTAAAAATCCGAACGTTAATGAAAATTGCAACCACATTATGATTAAATAATGCATTTCTCCTATGATAATATAAATTAAAGTCTGTGTAAGCAATGCAAGAAATAGAAACAAGTTGAAAAGAGCTGCTATAACTATTCCACCGATAATTGGTTTCTCTAGTAAGATTTGCTTTATTTTATTCATTTTTAATTTGATACTTATAATTCCAATCTATTTGGATTGATTTTCCTTCTTATTAAAAAACTTGGGTTAAAAATTATTTAATTAGCATTTTTTAATTCAAATAAAGCTTAAAATCCAGAATTTATTCTGATAGATGTGATGAAAAAATTTTACATCCCTGGAATGGGTATTTGGTTCATTTTTGGATTTTTAACCATACTTCTTGGCATTTTTCGAGAAAGCATATTCATACCAATTACCGGTTTAGATGGTACGATTGCGAGAATTGTTTTAATCCCAATACCGATTTGTTATGTTTTTCTGATCACGTATATATTCCTAAAAAGAGAATTAAAAAATTTTGCTCGAGAGGATACAATCATATTAGGTATTATATGGCTCATTTTAACCATAATATTTGAATTTGCATTTGGAATTCTAATAGTGGGTAATTCTTTGGAAAATCTGATTGCAGATTACAATATTTTTGAAGGGAGAGTATGGATATTTTTCTTAATATCTCTATTAGTTGCTCCCTTTATTGTAAATAAATACATGCTTAAAAAGGAGTAAAAATCGAAGCGATTTTAAATTTATTATTTATCTACGTTAATGAAAAAAAATAATAAATCTCTCTATTGAGGTCTAAGATTTTGACCACATGATAATTCCATCATTAATGATTGCCTTAATAAAAGGAAAACCTTCTTTTATCCTTTCTCTAAAATCTTTTTCTGTGATTAGTAAAGGAGACCATTCATAATCTAAAGATATATCAAAAAGAGCTCCGTATATCACTTCAAAATCGTTAGAAATACGTTTTTTAACAATTATCAGTAAATCAACGTCACTGCCGTAGTGCACTTCTTTTCTTGAATATGAGCCAAATAATATAATTTTCTGAATCGTTGGAACTTTATTGACTAAGATATTTATATTATCTTCCAATAATTTAATTAATTTCTTTTCTGATTTGGGATATCTGATTTTTACAGAAGGTGAATATTTTTTCTCCATCTTGGATTGCCTCATCAGCATCTTTTTCTAAATAATAATCTTTAGGTGCCCCAGATGCAAAAGCATTTGGATACCGAGCAGTAATATAATGTTTATCTAAATTTTTTGCAGCTATAATCAATTGTTCATTAATATCAAACTTTTCTGGTAGTTTTTTTAAGAATTTTAATATTGAATGCCCCCAGGGATCAGCACCTATTTCATAATAGAGAGCCTTTATCGATTTTTCTGCTCCTTGCTGTGCAGCTAAAACAGCCCATTCAAAATGTTTAATTTTTAAACTCTCTTTTGCATGAAGAATATCTTTTTTTGCTTGTCTTAACCAATCATCTGAGCGAGCCAAATCAATCCTCTCTAATAGATTTAAGATAAGAATTTCATATATAATTTATTATTAACATTAAAAAATTTTCCCTCAAGATATACCATTCTCTAGAATGGCAAAGATCCTACTGGAATGAATTTAAGATACGTATCTAGAAATAAATTTTTGAAATTTTGCATATAAACAAATTTGTATGAAATTTAACTAAAAAAAAGATAAGTTTCAATAACAATCGGACTTATTTCTACTATCAATTATTATTTACTACTTAATGTTTGTTTTTATTTTCTTAGACTTATAACATGTGAATCTAAATGCGAAATCCGCCCCGTCCATAAGGGGCCTTTTTTGTTACTACTACATTACTGGCCTGAGGTCCTTTTTGACCTTCTACTATGTCAAATTCAACTTTATCATTTTCATTTAAAGTGACATACTTTTCGTCTCTGTTAGCTAATGCGGTGTAATGAACAAAAATGTCCGTACCATCTTCAGAAATTATAAATCCATAACCTTTTTTACTATTAAACCACTTTACTGTTCCAGTTACCAATTTTATTACCAAATTTTTGAATATAGTTCTTTTAGAACTAGTTAACAATGTCATCGAGAGATAATAAACTTTGACTTTTCTTACATTTTTTTAAATAGAATATAAATAAGAAGGATTTGAGAAGGTGGTTGTGAAACCCAGCCAAAACACATCATTATGCTTGATAAGTTTTTTTAGTGTAAGATTATATCATTATTTCATTTTTATCAAAATTAAAAATGCTTAGTTTCATTAAATTTAGTAAATCTAAAAACTTTACAAATTGATAAAAATGTCAGAAGAAAAGATATATGAACACATATTAGTTGAATATCCCAAAAAATTTGATAAAGATGGTAATTTAATAAGAGAAGGCATTGATGGTAATTATGCCGTGATTTCAATTAATCGCCCTGATAAACTCAATGCGATTCAACATAAAACAATTAAAGAGATAGCTGAAGCCTTGGAGGATTTTGAATTGGATCCTGATGTGAGATGCGTGGTTTTAAGAGGGACTAAAGATTTTACCAAGAAACCATCATTTTCTACTGGGGCTGATTTAAGTGCACCAATGGATCCAAGGATAAAACCCAATATTCCTGCCCATATGACATTACTCATCCATCAATATCATAGGTGCTTTGACTCTATGGAATCATTTCCTAAGCCATTAATCGCTGCGGTAGATGGGTATGCTCTCGGAGGAGGCACAGAGTTATGCTTAGTATGTGATATGACCATATCCAGTAAAAGATCGGTATTTGGATTCACCGAGATCCAGAGAGGCATATTTCCCTCTGCAGGAGGCACTCAGAGGATGATTAGACATATAGGTTTAGCTAGAACCACTCAAATGCTTTATCTTGGAGAGCATCATTCCGCAGAGCAAATGTTCCAATGGGGCTTGATTAATTTTCTCGTTGATGCTAATGAATTTGAAGAAAAAGTTCATGAACTCGCTAAGAGAATAGGAAATTCTGCAACAACAAGTCTCATGGTAATCAAAAAGGCGCTGAGATATGGAACCCAGGTGCCATTAAATATTGGATTGCAATTCGAACAACTTGGTTTTGGCGTAAATTCAGCTTCTCAAGATGTCGCAGAGGGGATAAGAGCGTTTTTAAGAAGGAAAGAGCCTGATTTCAAAGGATTGTGATAAAAAACTTAAAGGGGATAATAAGAATTCATAATTCTTATTAATTTCATTAACACATATAATACCATAATAAATAATATGATATGATAGGTTCAAAATGGATGAGAATATACTAAAAGATACCTCGTGTATAATTGATAAAAGAGAGTATCGAAAAAGAAGAAAAGCTCTATTCAGCAAGCATAATGATTTAATAAGAAAAATTTTAGATGCACCTTTTGAAAACAAGATTTCCTGGGGTTCAATCGTTGAAGATTGTGCGCAAAAATTTCACGATAAGATCGCTATAAAATTTGAAGGTAGAGTATTAACCTATAAAGAATTCAACGAGTTAGTCAATAAACATGCCAATTATTTTATTTCTTTAGGATTAAAAAAAGGGGATATCGTTGAGGTCTTCATGACAAATAGGACAGAACTGCTAGTTATTATAACTGCTGTTAGCAAGATTGGAGCTATCAGCTCGATAATAAATTCGACACTAGTGGGTAAAAGTCTCTCTCATGCATTAAATAAAACCCCTGGAAAATTCATCATAGTAGGTTCTGAGTTATTGGATCTCTTCAATAGTGTTAAGAATAATCTTGATTTTTCCAAGGATCAGCAACATTTTATATGTCCTGATAATGAATTGGCTTCAATTCCAAGAAAATTTTCTAATCTCAACCAGGTTGTTGAAGACTTTCCGGTGATTAATCCTTCAACTACAAGCTCCGTAAGGACAATGGAGCCTTTTGCTTACGTGTTTACTTCTGGTACTACAGGGCTACCTAAAGCCGCAGTTCGTACTCATTATGGGATGTTTGGAGGGGCTTACTCATATGGTCTATTAATGACAGATATGAGCCCTGAGGATACTGTATATATTCCATTACCTTTTTTTCATACGACTGCGTTATCAGTTGCTTGGCCCGCCGCATTTTCTGGGGGTGCATCGGTAGCAATAGGCCGAAAGTTCAGTGTATCTAAATTTTGGGACGAGATAAGACGATATGATGCTACAATATTTGCCTATGTAGGCGAGATGTGTACTTATCTAATGAACCAACCCCCAAGTCCCGATGATAAAAATCATAAAGTAAGGGCTATCATTGGAAATGGTCTCCGGACTGAAATATGGAAAGATTTTAAAAAACGTTTTAATATCGATTTTATTGGAGAATTCTACGGCCAGAGCGAAGTACCCGCCGTGTTTATTAATTTATTAAACTTTGACTGCACTCTAGGAATGTGCTCCTCTCCTTATGCTTTAGTAAAATATGATTTTGATGAAGAGAAACCCATGAGAAATGAACAAGGATTCATGGAGAGAGTAGACCTGGGAGAGGTGGGACTACTATTATTTGAGAGTAAAGGTACTACGGAATTTCCTGGATATGTTAACAAGAAAGCCACGAAAGCGAAATTACTTTACGATGTTTTTACAAAAGGAGATGTTTGGATTAATACTGGAGACTTGCTTAGAGAACAAGGATGTAATCATGCTCAATTTTTTGATCGCCTTGGAGATACTTTCCGCTGGAAAGGCCATAATGTATCAACCATGGAAGTCGAAAAAATCTTGAATACTTATAAGAATGTTAGGATTTCATGTGTGTACGGAGTAAAAATCCCTGGGACTTCCGGAAGTGCAGGAATGGCTTCTATTATTGTTGCCGGCGAATTTAGTAAATTTGATTTGAAGGATTTCCATCTTCATCTTCAGAGTAATCTCCCTTCTTATGCAATTCCTAAATTTCTGAGATTTAGAATTAGTTTAGAAACCACACCCACTTTGAAATTGAAGAAATATAAGTTAAAAGGAGAAGAATATGATATTAACGTTACAGAGGATCCAATATACGTGTTGCTTCCAAATAAATCGGATTACGAGCTTCTAACCAAAGATATCTATAAACATATTCAAAATAACAAAATCAATTTTTGAGAAGAAAAATTTAATTTTTTTACCAAATTTAACACTTAAAGCTTCAAATCTAATCTGATAGGATACGTTGCTGTGAAAGTAGTTCCATTTTCTTTTGATGTCGTGAATGTAACATCACCCTGTAAAAATCTACTTAATAGCTTCATGCTATAAGTCCCCAGACCTCTCCCTTTACCCTTTGTGGAAAAAGAGCGATTAAAAATTTGCAGTTGAATCTCCCGAGGAATATAGCCCGGATTGTGTACCCAATATTTAATCATGTCTCCTTCCAATTCACATCCCAGTGTAACATAACTATTTTCAGGTACAGCTTCGAGAGCATTTATTACCATGTTGCTTAAAATCCTTCTCAATAAAGTTCTATCAGAGTGTATTTCAATTTTTTTTGATTGCGGTTCGATACGAAGCGTTTTTCTTTTGCTTAGATCATGGTTTTCATATGTTTTTACTATTTCATTCAAGGGATCTGTCGATGTAAGACTGCTAATAGAAGGTTCTAACACGTTATTTTCAGCAGCAATTAGTAGTTGTTGGCATTTAATTTCTTCAATTAAATTCTCCGTGATATTTTCAGCTCTCATCATCAGTTCTTCAGTATTAACTTTATCTTTATATTTAACCAATAGTTCTATGGTACCTTTTAATCCAGTTGCGGTATTTAAGATATCGTGGAAAAAAATTCTCTCTAAAAATGCTCTCCATTTCTTATCCTGAATATCTTGAAGAGTGACAATTATAAATTGTTCTCTGTTGATATTGATATTCATACCCCATACACTTAAATCAAATGACTTTTCCTCATATCCATTGTTGACTGTTAATTGACACTCTCCTGATGTAGGCTTACTCCTTTCTTGCCTTTGACTTTCTAACACGACCCTTAAAGCACCACAATATGTGCATGATTCTGATGTTCCACAACCACCTTCCTCTTCATTAGAATGAATGCAACCCACCATTTCACCAGGCCTCTTTCCGATAACCTCGGCAACCTCATTTAATCCAGAAAATTCTAATGCAATTTTATTCAAATACACAATTTGCCTGTATTTGTTGATAATAAGAAAAACCATCGGGATCTTACTTAAATATTCATTTAAAACCTTATTATCTTTAAAAAGATTTATTTGATGTTCAAGCTCTTCCTTAGTAGCACGCTCTGCTGGGGCATATTTCGTATTTAATTTACTCTTCATGATTCAGCATAATACCTAATTTCCTTGTATATGAGATAGTGGATGAAAATTTAAATCTTGTGTTCACTTTTTAAATATTTCGGTTTAAAATCAAGAATCAAATTTTTATTCAATCCCTTTCTTCTTGTTGGCGTAGTTTTCTTTGTTTTAACACTTTATCTGCTGCTTCTTGAAGCCTTCGTTCTCTTTTATTCCAAAAATCTGGATCTTCCATGTTTTTTTTCATGTTTTCTACCATGATTTTCGCGATCTCTTCCGCTTTATAGTCTTTTTTGGAACTTTTAGAATTGTCTTCTTCCTTCATGATAGTAGGTAATATTTTTCTTAATACAAATACAATTTCATATTTAAAATTCTTTAAAGAAACCAAGCTTATCTGGCTTATTAATAGAACCAATGAAAGAGATTTCAATAATGTTAATGACTTTCCTTTTTTAATTTAAATAGTGAACATTTTTTAGTTTGCAACATTTATTAATCCAATGGAATACGAATCTCTTACGGAACTTAACATTCAAAAGGTCCATGAACTTTTTAACATCAATGAAGCTTTTTATTACATCCCTCTTGATTATTTTAAGAAGGGAACATTAGAAGATGAAGATTTTGATCCGGATTTGACTCTCATTTTGAATGATCCCCAAAAAGAGTATCCGATAGCAGCATTAATCGCGGTGAATCGGGAAAACAACTGCTGCATAAAAGTATTTATCATGGATAATGCATTTCGAAGGCAAGGTATTGGCAGCAATATGTTAAAGGAATTAATAAATAGAGCTAAAGATAAGGATATCCCATTAATGAGTTATGGTGATTGTCCACCAAATTATTGGCAACCCGGTGTAGATTTACGTCATACAAGTTTATATTTCCTCCTAAAAAAATTTAGGTTTAAACCACGAGATACGCGATACAATCTAACAGCTCCACTAGCAAAATTAAATATCCGGCCTCTTTCTGAGAAGGAAGGAATCACTTTTGAAAGAGTTCGCCCTGAAGAGTTTGAAGTTACGTATAGTTTTGTGAAAAATACATTTCCTCGAAATCCTTCTTGGGCAGAAGAATTAAAATTATCCTATGAAAGAAGTCCTCCAACAAGCTTCATTGCAAAAAATGAGGAAGGACAGGTAATTGGATGGGCTTCTCATAGCGTGCAATTCCCAGGCTCTTTTGGTCCTACAGGCGTGAAATTCTCGCTCCATGGTCAAGGAATTGGGGGTGAATTATTGAATTGGTGTTTATGGGATATCAAGCAATTGGGACTCGAGAATTGTACCATCATGTGGGTTAACGGACAAACGATAAAATTCTATTCAAAAACAATAGGTGCGTACATCCACCCCGTATTTACAACGATGAGTAAAAAATTAAGAAAAAAATAATCTCATTATCTAATTTTTGGTAGAAAATCCTTGCCTCGCTATAGGCTCTCTCCTTAAAGCATAATAATTTCCATTTATATAGACGATCTGGTCTTGCTTTAAAGGATCAAGTTTATCTTTCTTTAGTAAGTTCTCGTCTACTTGAACAGCTTCAACCTCACCCAAATAAATTACATGAGTTCCATGCTCAATTGTTTTAATTACTTTACATTCGATGTTTATTGGAAATTCTTTGATTATGGGAACCTTGACTATTAATCCTTTCTCCTTAGTAAGACTCAGTTCTTTCCATTTATCTTTTTTTTTACCAGTTCTCGTCCCACAAAAGTCAATCTCTCTAACTTGCTCAGCACTAGGTACATTTATCACGTACTCTTCTACCTTGCTGATTAGAGAGGTAGAATGCCTTGAAGGTCGAATTGAAATAGACATTACCGGTGGTTCAGAGACCACACGAGCCACCCAAGCAAGGGTTATTAGATTTGCCTCGTCCCAATTACCCACTGAAATTACTACGGCAGGAGAAATAATGGGTGTTGTTGATTTATTAATTTGTTTTTTCATGGGAATAAAAAAAAGGTATTCATAATAAAATTTTGGAGTAATATCATTCGAAACAAAAGCAATAAAATTGATTAAAGATTTAAAAATTTGAAATGAAAGACGAAGGTTATATCAAAAATTTTAATACTCGCCGACATGGACGGTTTGCCTCCCGAAGATATAAGCAATGGTGGTATTTTGAAGGATTAGACCCTGAGAATAGCATTTATTACGTCTTTTTGGCCTTAAAAGGATTCCCTAAGAGTTATGTTTCAACCAAGATTATTGATTATAAAAACAATAATCGGTGGACAGAAGATTATCTGACTAAATTCGAAGCGAAACCCGGAAATAAAGTAGATGTTTTTGCTATTGGAAAGTGGGGTTCCATGAAGTTTAATGGAAAAGCAGAAGAAAATTGGAAAATTCAGGTAAAAACTAAGGAAATTGAAGCAGAATTCATTCAAAAGCCTCTCGTCCCTATTCATAGAAATAGATTGTATACCAAAAACATTAACTATTACATAACTCAGTTCATTCATAATGAGATGAGTGGCGTGTTGACAATCACTGATTCCCAAATGAAAATAAAGGGGCATGGTTATTGTGAACATAATTGGGGCGTGCAGCCTGGACATTCGACGACCCATTGGCTCCACTTCTGGTCCCCTAATATAGTGGGAATAGTTATGGATTGCCGCTATGACGCAGGAATTGCTCATAATTATAACTATTTTTGGTATAAAAACAGGGGATTCTATTTACCTTCACCTTCGAACTTTCATTATGACCCTGAAAAACCAATGGAACCTTTTTTGATTCAATCACCAGATTTAGAGTTAACAGCCTTTCCCATTTACACGCACTTTACTCGAAAAAAAATTTGGCCCCTATTAGACATTGATTATCAAGAAATACTTCTAAACATCAAAGGCTGGGTTTATTTCAGAGGAGAAGAGATAAAAATTAATGGGATCGGAAAAATTGATCACAATTTCAATAAATGGTAGTGAGGCAGTTCTCTAATAATAAATATGACACCTTCTCAGTTTTATAAGATTATTGAAACTGAAGATAGCACTGTTTCAATACCGTCATCTTGTCATTTTAGTCTAGGTACCTCACCCTATTATGCCCATCAACACGGACTGGCGATAGATATATATCAAAATCTTTCTCTAGAAAATTATGAGGTGTTAAGTCCTGTATCTGGAAGAATTATAAAAATAAGAACTCTATTTGCTCCAAAGCCTAAATTCATGGATGGAATTGACAAAGAATTCCTAATTCTGATTAGCAATAAGGATAACCCTAAGATTGTATACAAAACCTTACATGTAAAACCTAAAGTTAAGCTTGGTGAAAAAATCGAAATTGGAGATGTAATAGGAACCACCATTAGGAATGGTTATTTTGCTTATTGGTCATCTCCGCATTTACACTTAGAAATTAGGAGGTCTTTGGATGCCGTTCGCGCCAGAGGGGGACAAGAATTTTCATTAGCGATAAGTAAGCATGAAGAAACAAATTCCAAAATGCCAATAAGGAACACATCCAAAATTCCTGTTGAAATATCTTCCATTTTCCCAGAATTTATTCTAGCTCGATTCCCTGAACAATTTTATTATAAAATCGATCCTATTTATGGTATTTTAGGAAGGTTAAATGAACTCAACTGTATTATTGATGGAGGAATTCCAATATACAACAATGGAATTGCCCTCGTCCAAGATACTCATGAAATTCATGATTCAAGGAAAATATACTTGGGTAATACTCAGATCGGAGAAGTACATGAATTAAGAGAGCAATTTGGTTTTTTTAAATTTAACTCAGTAAAATT
>SDNN01000288.1 GCA_004524425.1 Promethearchaeota archaeon | reverse complement strand
CACAGTTCAAGAATGTAAGGATTTCATAAAAGAGGGATTACGGATCTCGGAATTGTATAACGTTCCAATTTACGTCCATGTTACCACTCGTCTCTGTCACAGTTATGGAATTTTAGAATATGGAACCATTGAAAGCATCAACAATGAAGGAAGATTTCAAAAAGATTCGAAGCGATTTGTAAATACACTAAGCAAGGCCATGGCAAATCAAAGAAAATATTTTGATTTAATTTCTCAGTTTGCTAAAAATAGAAAACTTTTTTATTTATTAAATAAGGTTAAAACGTTTAAATCAGAAAGGAACCAATTAAAAAAAGAAGATCCGAACATTGGAGTGATAACCAGTGGAATTTGTTATAGCTACGTGATTCAAGCTTGCAACAAGCTAAAAATAAATCCCCCCATATTAAAACTGGGATTAATTTTTCCCATTAATCGAGAAGAGATTTGTCAATTCGCTAATGAGCATGAACTTAATAAGATATTAATTATTGAAGAATTAGAACCCTTTATCGAGACCTTCTCTAAGAGGGTATTTTGTAATTTTTGCGACGCAAAAAGAGATTTAGAAATACACGGAAAAGACTACCTTCCGAATGTTGGAGAATTAAATACTGATCTTATCATGAGATTTTTCTCAAAGTTCTTTCCAATAAAAAATAAGGAACTGCTTGAGGATGTTAAGAAGAAAGAAGATATTTTAAAGGAAGTTTTACCTCAATTGCCTATAAGGGAACCAACATTTTGCCCAGGATGCCAATATAGACCAATCTTCTATGAACTAAAAAAAGTAGTTGATAAAATCAGTGAGGAGACTGGAATAGAATTCATATATGGCGGAGATATTTCATGCAGCACGCTTGCAGAGGCATACCCTTACCAAATGATAGATTGGGTGGTTTGCATGTCAGCAGGAATAGGTATTGCTAATGGAATGGCCCATGTAATTGATCCTAAGAAACAGAAGTTAATTACATTTATTGGAGACAGCACGTTCTTTCACACGGGGATTCAACCCCTTTTGAATGCAATAAAGAATAATATCGACATTACAATCATCATATTTAACAATTACTGGACCGCAATGACGGGACAACAAGAGACAATTGATACTCCAAGAGATTTTATTACTCACTTTGGTGAGAAATCTAAAACAGAAAAGGTCAGAATTGATCTAATTGGAATGTTAGAAGGTCTAAAGCTTGAGAATCTTATTGTAACTGGATCTTATGATCTTGCTAAATTAGAAAGAATATTCTCAAATATCTTAGTGAAAAAAGGGCCAAAGATTATTGTAATTAATGAGGAATGTGCTTTAGAGAAGAAAAGGAGACTAAGGAGAGAAGATAAAAAATCTGCTAGTAACAAGAAAACCGAAATATATTATCAAATTACCGATTCATGCGTGAAATGTAATGAATGCATAGAGTATTTAGGGTGTCCAGCCATAAACGCAATATATGTAGATGAGCCACTTGATACAATTCAAGAAGAACGGGAATTAAAATATTATATAGATCAAACTAGATGTATCCCTAAAGTGTGTCCAGGCATTTGCCAATCAACATGTAAAAATTATGCAATTAAAAAGACCATAATAAATCCTTGAGAAGTAAAAAACTGGATGAGTTTAAGTTTTCTTCTTTGATATGAGTTCTTTTACAAAATTTGGTAATATAAATCCAGTATAATATTCAACAGCACTTGAAATTAAAACTAATTTGATAAGTATAACCAAGAGGGGAATTGGGGGGAGTATTATTTCTAAAAAAATACCAGTCATGTATGAAAGAAATGCAAGAATCAGAAATTTTCCTTTGAGCACCATCTCTTTATTTTCAGACTCTAATGTTTCTTTGGCAAAAAGGATGCCAGTAATAACAAAAACTCCCAAGAATGTCATCAAGAAAGCATATATGATGGGCGTATAAACAATTCCGATCGGAGGTACGGGGGCTCCTATTAATTCAAAATTCATGAAGATTGCCATGAAAAAAAATGTCTCAAAAATAGCAGTAATGATTAAGAAGGTATTAAGAATTGATTTTCGATATTGGGTAAATTTTATATCCGTAAAGGTCTCTAACCAAAAATATATCGCAATTGGAATGAAAGGTAATTCTATTATCACTTTTGCGTATAGGTTCAGTGGAACACCTATGATTAAGATCATTATCAATGAAATGGCATCTGAGGTCCAAGGACTCGCAACACCAATCCAAGCAACGGCAACATAAAGAAACTGCCTTGTTTTATATTTAAAATACTTCGAAATCATTGAAATTGAAAAAATCCAAGAAATACTCACAAAAACGAAACTAAAAAATGCTGTAAAGATATCGATTGAAATGGTGCTAGGCATTAGGTTCTTATTAATAAATGATTAGTCCGATATTAAAAGGTTTTGGTTAATTTGAGTTCTATCTGAATAACCTTTTAATAGATAATTAACGAATAAATTAGTAATGAATAAGAAAAATAATACCATAATTTTATATTCAAGCATAGTTGTTCTTTACATCGTGATAACAGTCCTATTCTTGTTAACGCCTGCGAAAGATTCTTATGATTTCATAATTCGGATTGCCGCATTGTTAGGTTTAACTTCTATGATCATAGCAACAATGATGACCCCATTCATGGTTCAATTATACAAGTACTTCGGTCAAAAATTTATCAAGGTGCATCATCTCTTTTCAGTATTAGGCTTAATACTTGCTACCATTCATCCCGTTGCGTTTGCGCTCTATGTGATGAATATTGCCGTGTTCGTTCCCGTTTTTTATCCCTTCTACGATTTTTGGCTATTGGCAGGCAGGCCGGCACTTATAATCATATATGTAGCCGTTTTAGCAGCAATATTCCGAAAAAAAGTTCCAAAATACTGGAAACAAATTCATTTTCTGAATTACGTTGCTATATTATTTGGTTATGTTCACGGAATTTTGATTGGAACGGATTTTAAAAATCTCGCCATTCTTGTGATATTTACCATCATGACAATAGCCGTTTTTTGCGGGTTAATTTACAGGAGATATCT
>SDNN01000069.1 GCA_004524425.1 Promethearchaeota archaeon | reverse complement strand
TTGTCGATTGGATTAAAGAGAGATCGTCTGAACCTTTTGAGTTAGTTAAACCAGATTCAGATGCAATTTACGAAAAAGTCTACGAGATGGATGTGAGTGGTTTAGAACCTCAAGTTTCATGTCCGCATATGGTAGATAATGTCAAACCAATTTCAGCAGTAATGGGCACCAAAATTAATCAAGCATTTTTAGGTTCATGTACAAATGGTCGATTCGAAGATTTAGAAATAGCAGCAAAAATATTAGACGGAAAATCAATTAATGATGATGTAAGGATGATCGTAACTCCAGCATCTCAATCAATTTGGTTGAAAGCAATAAAATCAGGGGTCTCTGAAACTTTAATTAATGCTGGTGCAATAATATGCAATCCAAACTGCGGTGCTTGTTCAGGTTACCATCAAGGAATGCTTGGTCCAAGCGAAAAATGTATATCAAGTGCTAATCGGAATTTCATTGGTCGCATGGGAAGCGAAGCTGCAGAAATATATTTAGGTTCTCCCGCAACAGTTGCAGCTTCCGCATTAACGGGGGAATTAACCGATCCAAGAGAATATTAGGAGGTGATATAATGGCACTTTTAGTCAAAAAACCAATAAAAAAATATAAAGATGTATTAAGAGGTAAGGTTTGGGTTTTTCCGGATAATGTTGATACTGATGTAATTTCTCCAGCAAAATATTTTGAAAATCTACCTAAAACATTAGAACATACTTGCGAGGCGATCATTAGAGAATTTCCAAGTCAAGTTAAAGATGGAGATATCATTGTAGCCGGAAGAAATATGGGATGCGGCTCTAGTCGTGAAACTGCACCAATGATTCTTCAAGAAAAAGGAATTGCAGCGGTGATCGCCGAATCATTTGCACGGATTTTTTACAGATCCTCATTTGCTCGGGCATTTCCCCTGCTTGAAATCACAGATATCTCAAATGAATTCAAAACAGGGGACCAAATCGAAATAAACATCCCCAATGCTGAAGTCATAAATCTGAGAACCGGTAAAAAGTTTAAAGGTAAAAAGATTCCTCCAAAACTCATGAATTTCCTGAAACATGGTGGAATGGAAAAAATGCTTCTTAACGAATTAAAGGAAGAAGCAAAAAGAAGGACTAAATAAAACATCTAGAAACATATTGAAATTTAAGTTAAATAATAAGATTTTATTAATTTCCTTTTCCTAAAAACAATATTAATTTGCATTAAATTGAAATTTATAATTAGTAAAATATTACCAATAATTAGATATATTATTTCATGGAGTTGATAAAAAATTCCAAAATTGATTGAAAACAAAGAAAAGAAGTTTTCCTTATTTTTTAACAAAGATAGATGCGGAGGATGCGAAATTTGTGTTTATGTCTGTCCGACGGGCATTTTGGAGATCGGAGATGAACTTAACATGAGAGTTGCTTATGTCCCCAGAGTCAAAGAAGGAAAGGAAAAGTATTGTACTGCATGTAGGCGCTGTGAACTAGGATGTCCTGATTGGTGTATTTATATTATCGATGAATCTGAAAATGAAACAAAAAAAGAGGAGGCTAAAGCATAACAGAGGTAAATCTCATGAGTGAAAAAAATGGAAAAAGGTATTTAGCAGAAGGCAAATATCTAATGATGGGCAACGTTGCAATGTCAGAAGGTGCAATTTCAGCGGGATTAAAATATTTCGGGGGCTATCCCATTACACCAAGTACTGAGGTAATTGAACATCTTGCTAAAAGAATGCCCCAATTTGGAGGGGTGTGCATGCAGATGGAAGATGAATTAGCCTCTATTAATTCAGTTATGGGAGCATCTTTGGTAGGAGCAAAAGCAATGACAGCGACTTCTGGCCCAGGCCTTTCACTAATGGTTGAGACCATTTCAATGGCTGCAAACTTGGAAATTCCTTTTATTTTTTGTGATATTCAACGTTGTGGTCCTGGAACGGGTTCCGTTACCGATCCTCATCATAATGATTTAGGATTAGTACGCTTTTCAGGGAATGGTGAATTTGAAGTCATCGCAATTGCTCCAATGAACTGTCAAGAACTTTTTGATTTAACAATCACGGCATTTAATTATGCCGAGACTTATCGATGTCCGGTATTTATTCTGTCGGATGCCTATCTAGGACATCTACATGAAGTGGTTAAAATACCGCCCAAAGAAGAAATAGAGAAGAGAGTAATTAAGAGAGAAGTACCCGATGAAATAACCTCGCAAGTCTTTTCATATCTTGATCGCGTTACCAATGAATACGTCATTCCCAAACCACCGATTATAGGGACTGATTATGTTCCGGGCATGTTTTTGCATACCCCTCATAATGCTGAGGGTATTTTATCCCCAGATCCCCAGAGATTTGTAGAGGTCATGGTCAATAAGATTAAGACGAATAAGGATAAGATTATTTTAACAGAAGAATATAAACTGGATGACGCTGAAATTGTCATTGTTGCATATGGTTTACCAGTTAGAGTGAGCTATCGGGCAGTGGATATTGCGCGAAAAGAAGGGATAAAAGTGGGCATTCTACGATTGGTGACTGTTTGGCCCTTTCCAGATGAAATAGTAAAGGAAAAAGTTAAGGATGCTAAAGCTGTTATTGTTCCTGAATTGAATATCACAGGAGTTATCGCAGAGCAAGTTGAGAGAGTCACCAATCTAGAAACACCGGTCATAAGAGTTCCTAAAGTTGCAGTATTTCATCATCCAGATGATATTTTAAAAGAAATTAGGGAGGTGGCAAAATAATGTCTGGAGAACTGCCAATGTATCCAAGCGAGAAACCTGAGCATCCTTATATCTTGTCATCTTATGCAGGAAGCATATTAAATACTTACTCTTCAAGATTCTGTGCAGGTTGTGGATACGGTATAATTGGACAATTATATACCCGAGTATTTGAGGACCTGAAGTTAGATCCTAATTTTCATCCCTTGATAATCGGAATCGGATGTTATTCTCAGATTCTTTTACTTGTACATGCCGACGCACGAAAAATGTTAACTCTTCATGGGAGAGCTCCTGCCGTGGCAACTGGAATGAAGATGGGAAATCCTAAAATGAAACCAATTGTATTTTCTGGAGATGGAGACTGTTTAGGGATTGGAGGAAATCATTTCATTCATCTTTGTCGTAGAAATCTGGATTGTATATTATTCATTTTCAATAACAGCATTTATGGAATGACGGGAGGACAAGGAGCCCCAACAACATTATTTGGAGCAAAAAGCACGACCACGCCATATAAGATGTTTGAGAATAGAAGTGATGGGGTAAAACTGGCTTTAGCAGCAGGTGCCACTTACGTAGCAAGAACCACGGTGGCGCATCCACGTACTTTCATGAAATATTTTAGGAAGGCATTGAAGCACAAAGGAACCTCTGTAATCGAGATAATTACTCCTTGTGTTACATACTTTGGTCGAAAAAATTTAGACACTTTAGGGGAGGAATTTTTAGGAAAGGAAGGCGCAAAAATGGATACTGGAGGGAAAATGATTAATTGGATTAAAAAGAATAGCGTTAGATTGAACCAAGCAAAATTCATGACCGAAGAAGAGTTATTTAACAAGTATGTGATCGGCGAATTTAGATACGAACCAGATAAGCCTGAATATTCAGATGAATATGCAAAGGTTCAAAAAATTGCAATGGAGGGAAAGTAATCAATGGCGAGGTATGAAATTAGAATCGCTGGATTTGGAGGGCAAGGAGTTATCACGCTAAGTAAGATGATTATAATGGCAAGTGCAATCTATGAAAATTTAGCTGCTACACAGACAGAAGCCTATTCAGCCGCAGCTCGAGGCGGCAGGTGTTGGGCAGAAGTGGTAGTTGATTTGGATAAAGACAAGAAATTAATAGATTATCCAAAAGCATTAGAACCTTATGATTTTCTGATTGTGCTTTCAGAAGAGTCCGCTAAGGATGTGAAAAAAAATCATTTAAAGGAAGGTGAAACGGGGTTTTTAATCTGGGATCCTTCAACGATTAGAAAATTTAGATCTGCCAAAAGGATATCCAAAGCATTATCCATGCCTGTCCAAAAGCTAGCGCTTGAAAAATTTGGAGATACCGTTTATGGCAACACGATTCTTTTTGGTGCCTTCACTACTCTTTCAGGGATTTTTTCTGAAGAATCTGCTCTCGAGACCATTAAAAATTTCGTGCCAAGTGCTACCTTAGATAAAAATAAAGAAGCATTTGAATTAGGCAAGCAAGAGGCTCAGGAATTTTTAAAAAAATTAAAAGAGGAGGAGAAAAAATAACATGTACATAGAAAAAATTCAAAAGGGATGGAAGGAATTAGATTCAGAAATAATTAAAACTGGAAAATGCGTCTATTGTGGAGCATGTGGTGCGTTTTGTGCTAACATTAAATTTGACACTCAAAAAGAAATCCCCATTGAGGATGGTTCGTGCGAGGAAGTTAATACGTGTCGAGATGGATACGGTTTTTGTTATAATATCTGTCCTAAAACAGAAATTGAAACGATATCTTCAGATTTAATGGATAAGTGGGTTTTTGGTAAAGAGCATGATAAAATCTTGGGTCATTTTATAAAAATCGTATCGGCAAGAGTAGCAGATTCTGCGCGAGAAAAGTTACCATCTGAAGCTGGAACAATAACTGCATTGCTATGGAATGCCATGGAAGAAAGTTTAATCGATGCTTCAATTTTAACAGATAATGATGAAGATTTTCATCCATTCCCGATGATTGCCGAAAATCAAAAAGATTTGTTCAAAAGTATCGGATACAAACCAAGTCAGAGCCCTACTTTATCATTACTAGGAGAGGCAATTAACAAAGGATTTGCTGATATAGCAGTGGTCGGCACGCCTTGTCAAATTCAAGCATTAAGAAAACTGCAAAATCATCCTCGTTTTGATTTTGAAGCGTATGATCTTGTTTCATTAGCAATAGGCACATTTTGTTTTGGAACATTTCATAACCAGCAACTCGATGAGATTTTTCAAAAATTCAACATAAATCCCGGAGAAATCACTAAAATTGAGAGCGATCATGATCATTTTAAATTGAAAGTGATCTCTAATTCAGATATTAAAGAAATTCCTCTTAATCATTTGTATGATAAGGCCATTAGAAATGCTTGCTTTGCATGCTCTGATTATACCGCTGCTTTCGCAGATATTTCTGTAGGAGAGGTTGGGAGCGAGGACGGATGGAATACGGTCATTATAAGGACGAAGCGAGGTATGCAAATTTATGATAGTGCATTAAACAATGGAATATTAGAGGAAAAAGCATTAATTGAAGATAATAAGGAATTAGTCTTGGATATTACCAGGAATAAAACAGATATCAATACTATTGAATCAATCGTGGAACACTCACCCGAGCTCAAAAGTTTTTACATTAGAAATGCCAGAATTGCCAAGGCATATAGACCGGGTAATTTCGTGGTTTTATGGATTCCAGATGTCGACTTCTTACCGATGTCTCTTTCTAATATTGAAGGAAATCTACTTGAAATAACCGTGCAAAAAATTGGAGAAGGAACATCAAAATTATTTAAAATGCAAGTTGGTGACAAAATTGGTCTGAGAGGACCTTTTGGAAACGCATGGAATTATGAAGATGCTACTAATATTCTGGTAACAGGAGGGGGCGTGGGAATAGCAGCAATTACAACTCTAATCGACCCGCTGAAGAAAAATAAGAAAAATGTGTTTGTGGCTATTGGTGCCAAGGATGAGGCCTCCTTAATTTTTGCTGACAGGTTAATTGATTGGATCCCGAATACCATGTGCACTACCGATGACGGCTCAAGAGGAAAGAAATGTTTTGTTACTGAAGCTATTGAAGATATCATAAAAAAGGAGAATATTGATTTGATCATGACCTGCGGTCCGGAAATCATGATGAAACGAGTTCTAGAAATTGCCGAAAACAAAAACATAGAAGTTCAAGCTTCTCTGGAGAGGAAAATGAAATGCGGTGTGGGTTTATGTGGATCCTGCTGTGTCGGGGAGAATAACGACGTTTGTGTTTGTAAAGACGGTCCAATATTTACCTCAGAACAGTTAAGAACTTTTCCTCAGTTCGGAAAATACTCAAAAGAATAAAATTTTCTTTTTTTTTTTATTATTTCTAAAATTTTTTCATGTTATATTAATTGGATAATCACCAAACTTCTTTAATGTGTCGTGCATGGCAAGATAATTTTCCAATTTAATAGCTGGATTGATGCTATGACCTGAGCTCAAGATATATCCTCCGCCGGGAGCAAGTTCCTTAATTAATTTTTTGGTATAATTTTTTACATGATCTTCGTCTTTATCAGCTAAATCTTGAGGTGAGACGTTGCCAATGAATGTAATTTTATCTCCATATTTTTCATGTAATTTAAAAATATCATAATCAGGATTCGCCGTAGTTGGCTCTATAGGATGTACCGCATCAATCCCTGTTTTTATAATATCATCAAAAATTGGATAGATATCACCACAGCTATGAAGAATTACTTTAATACCTGCTTTATGGGCAACCTTACATATTTTCTTGAGCCAGGGCAGAATATATTCTCGATACTTGCTTGGGCTCATCAACAGGCCCGCCTTGTATCCATAATCCCCATAGATATAAAATAAGGTATCTTCTCCCCATTCAATGAATCTTTTTAACAATTCGACAGTAAATTTGCCATTATTATCGAAAACTGTTTTAATTTTTGCTGGATTAGCCAACAACCTGCTGAAATTGGCAAACCCAAAAGCCTGCCAAGAAGGCTCGAACACTGCCCAAGCGGAGGGCATTATGTATAATTTACCATCCAAATCGTTTTCAAATTTCTTCATTGCTTTAAAGTATTTTTCTCTTCGAGGATTATCTGGATCTAGAGGAAGATTATCTTGGTACTCTTCAAAATTACTAAATGCTCCTTCTTTATAATAAGCAATATCCATGCCATCAGCTGGATTTTTTTTGAGGTCGAATACTCTCCCATATTCATCAATAAAATGGGTTTTATGACATTTTAATGGAAATAAAATATAGCCTGTAAAGGGTATCGTAGCAAGGTCAATGCCAATTTTTTCATATAACCCTAAATGGCGTTGCATGGTATTTTTCATGTAGCTTCTCGTTTCAGTTGCCCTTAAAATGGTTTGAGTCATTAGCTCCGTATCTCCTTTGTATAGATCGTAAGTATCACTAAAGCTTTTCACTATTCCCTGAAATACATACTCTTCATCAAAATGTTTACAAATTTTTAAATTATCTACTGAAAGTTCGAATGATGGAACTTTATCAGGCTCCTCATGGTCTAATGCTTTTAATAGCCTTTCACGAGCATTCAATCATATCTCACATCCATTATTTAAAATAAAATAGTTTAAGTGATTAATCAAACTTTAAGATTGCCCCTTGAGCTGCCGAGCTGACGAGGGCTCTGTACTTTAATAATGTCTTACTTTTGATGTCTCTCTCGTGCCTCTTCCAATCTTTGAATCGCCTTTCTATTTCTTCTTTTGTAACATCAAAATTGAGACTTCTATTGGGAATGTCGATTTTAACAAGATCGCCATTCTGAATAATAGCTAATGGGCCACCCACATAAGCCTCAGGACTCACGTGACCAATGCAAGGACCTTGTGAAGCTCCTGAAAATCGACCATCTGTAATTAAAGCAAAATCGTTCATGTCTTGCCTAATCATTAGATTCGAGGTCAGAGCAACTAATTCGGGCATTCCGGGCCCACCTTTCGGACCTTCATATCTTACCACGATGATATCTCCATCTTTTATTTTATGAGCTGATAAGGCTTTAAGTGCATCCTTTTCTGAGTCATACACCTTGGCAGGTCCCTCAAATTTTAAAAGTTCTTTTCTTCCTACGGCTGATTGTTTAACCACGGCACATTCGGGTGCTAAATTTCCTTTCAATATCACTGTTCCTCCCTCTGCGAAAACAGGATTATCCAAAGGTCTTATTATGTTATCATCCAACACTTTTACTCTTCTAATAAGTCTACCTAAATTTTTTTCAGAAACGGTCATGCAGTCTAAATTAAGATGGTCTTTTATCCTACTCATCACAGCGGGAATTCCTCCTGCAGCATAGAGATCTGAGACACCAAAATCTCCTGAAGGCGAAGTATTGACAATCATGGGAACTTTATTGCTGTAATCGTTAAAAGATTCGATATCAAAATCTATTCCCATCTCGTGTGCGATGGCGGGAATGTGTAAAGCAGCATTCGTAGAACCTCCTATGGCAGCATCCATTATCATGACATTTTCTAATGATTTTTCAGTCATAATTTGAGAAGGCGTGATATTTTTTTTTAGGAGTTCCATTACCTGTCTTCCTGAATTTTTGGCTATTACATATTTCATGCGAGTAAATGCGGGAGTAGTTGCAGCATTTGGTAAGGTCATTCCAAAGGCTTCCATGATGCATTGAGTCGTGTTGGCCGTACCCATAAATTCACAAGCTCCTGCAGTAGCGCAGGCTATACACATCGTTTTGTGTTGAAAATCATCATAGATTTTCACATCTACTCCCTTATAATCTGGTGTAAATGCCACCTCAAATAGGTTAGGGCCTCCTGGCACACAAACTGTCGGAATATCTAATCTAACCACTGCCATTAAGACTCCAGGATTTATCTTATCGCAAGTGGAGAGAGTCACAATCGCATCAAGGCGATGGGCTTCCACCATGGCCTCAATGGAATCAGCTATGATATCTCTTTGAGGAAGTATGAAGCGCATTCCTATATTCGCATTGGCCCATCCATCACAAGGTGCTACCGTGTTAAATTCAAAGGGAATCCCCCCTCCTTCTGCAATTCCTAATTTTACGCCTTCTGCTAGATATCTAAGATGCATGTGGCCCGGATTAAGTTCATTCCAAGTATTTACTACTCCAATAAATGGTTTACTGTGAATTTCTTTCTCTTCTAAACCAGTTCCCATTATTATGCCCCTGGGAGCATAATAAAACGCGGTATTTTTAATCACTTCAAATATTTCCTTACTTCTTTTTTTTAAATCAACTTCTTTTTCACTCATTTTAAAACTCAATTTGATTCTGTTTTGATATAAATTGATCTAATATTAATCTACTATAAGAATATTTAGGAATGATATTTATTTTAAACTTTCAAAGAAATAGATGAGACTATTTTTTTTAAAATGGAATAAATCTTTTTATTTCTTTAAGTCAACATTAATATCATGAGTGAAAACAATTCCAACAATTATAATAATCTCATCAGAACCAGAGCTTATTTTGCATATTTAATTGTTGTATTAATTTTAGTCGAAATTCTTGATACTTACGCAACCGTAATCGTTGGTGCATTTCCTTCCAAAATTGCTGAAGAATTTTTAAGTCAATATTCTGAAAACGAACAAAACGCCATCATGGCATTAGGTGCTAGCATTGCATCTGTCGGTGCTTACTTAATATTCTTTAACCAATATTTATCCGATAAATTTGGAAGAAAAATAATGCTGGTCATAACCGTGCTAGGAATGGCCACCGCAAGTTTATTGATGATCTTGTCGACCAATTATTTTCAGTATGTTATTTTCGTGTTCTTATTGAATTTTTTTCAATTATCTGATATATGGCTAATCTACATAAATGAAGAGGCGAAAAAGGATAAGCGGGCATTTTACACCAACATTCTTTTAATAGGTGGATTAACTGGTGCAGTGATAATGGTGATATTACGGTCAATTTTCATAACTGACACGGTCTCGAATTGGAGAGCCATGCTATGGTTTCCTATAATTCTAGGATTTCCCTTAGCATTGTTAATAGCATTAACCATAAAAGAAACCAAGCAGTACGAGATAATGAAACAAGAAGGAAAGTTAAGAGAAAAAAAAGGTAAGTCTTTTAGACAAGAAGTAAAAGAGGTTTTTCAAACTAGTAATAAAAAAGCATATACGGCAATTTTAGTGATGAGTTTTATATATGGAAGCTCATTGGTGTATTTACAGCTCTTTGAAAAGTACATTGCTGATGTAGGAACTCTTAGCCAATCTCAGGTGACCTTGATATTTGTTTGGTCAATCCTAGCAGTATTCATTGCCTATGGTTTAAATGCTCTTTTGCTTGATAAAATTGGCAGAAAACCATTATTATATGTATGGGCTGTTTTAATGCCAATCTCGGTGATTACATGGGTATTGGGGGCTCTGACCCAACAAGCCTTCATCCTCGTTCAAATTGGATACGCTTTGACCCATGTGTGTTATTGGGGATTGCTTGGAGTGTTTAGGATATCTACTTTAGAACTGATTCCTACTGAAAAAAGAGGCACCGCGCTGGGATTAAGAAGCCTTTGTAATGCTTTAGGAACTACTGCAACCTTATTATTGAGCAGCATGATGATACTATTCATGGGCTTAGGGAATACTTTTATAATTTTTGCACTGACTTTTGTTATTCTCATTCCTCTTAATTATTTATATGGCGTGGAAACTAAAGGAATAGAACTGAGTGAGATAAAATAGAAAGATAGAAAGTAATATCTTTTTTCTTATCTTTTTTTGGGTGGAATAAGAAAAAAAAGGAATTTTTATTCAGATAATTGCATTGAAGTTGGGAGGATTCCGACCTTAGGTGAATGGCCATAAATATTTTCTAATTCTTCGATTAATGGGTCCCACTCATTATATAATTTTACATTATCCGGGTAAAAATGGTAAATATCATGCTCATTAACATTAGGAGAATAAAAAAATACTTTTTTCTTCTTCACGAAAGCTTTCCATGCAATTCCATCTCCAGCATTGTGATATAATTTTGAGCCAGTTTCAGACATTAAGCTATGATATCCTCTCCCTTCATAAGAAGAAGACATTAATACCATTGCTCCATCTCGATCAAGCATTTTATTTGGGGCAGTCATCATGAAATTTAATGCCTTATATTGAGCTTGATTCAATTCTGAATCCTCCGGCCACGAATTAAAAAAGCAAATTTGGTTATTTAACGTGATTTTTGTAGTATAAGCATCTTTTGCTAAATCCATGGCTTTTCTATGAGCATCCTTAAAATGTCCTGAATATATTCCTCCAATTTTACCTTCCTCATTGAATACAATATTTATAGAAAAATCTAAGCCTACAATTCCTGCAATTTCTTCAATGTCTCTTCGAATTCCCGTCATTCTGCCAATTCCAGCACCCTTTCCTTCCAATCCTGCTTTGTGATTCCCTTCAAGAGTGCGGATCCCACATACTCCGGGGAGCACGATCTTTGCTCCTCCACCGAATCCAGCCAGTGGATGTGGTACAATTCCTCCAACAGCAATTTTCAAATCTGCTTTATAATAGGTTGTATTTACATCTATAGGAGTTCCTATACTTGAAGTTCCTACATTTGTTAAATTTTCGTAGGGATGATGATTCTCAATATTCATCGAATCTACTACGTCTTTCCCTAATTTCAGAATACAATCATGTCTATTCATGGGTCTATGGCCTCCAATAGCTAATAAAATGGTAATTTTATCTTTATTTATTCCCGCCGTTTCTAATTCTTTCAGAATGATTGGCATTATTTTATAAACGGGAGTAGGTCTTGTCATGTCATCGGTCACAATTACCGCATTCTTCTTTCCCTTTGCTAATTCTGATAATGAGGGTGTCCCTAAAGGATTTAAAATTAATTTTTCTATTTCACTATCAGATGATTCCTCACATCCTTTCATTTTGAATACCGTGGTATCCCATGTATCAGGAAACTTTAATTTCAAAAATCCAGGTTCTCGCCATGCAGCCCAAGGTATTTTTATTTCACTCATTACTTCACATCTAATATTTTATTAATAATTTTAATTATATTCTTTAATAATTATTATTTTCTCTTTATCTTAATAAGATTTAGCAGTTATTTTACTTGATAAAAATAACTAAATACAAAAATTTTAACTCTTTAAAGGTATTTCATTTTCGCAAGGTACTCCTACTTGACATAAACCACATGCATATATGTTAATGTCAAAATTATTTTTGATATAAGGTATCGAATTCATTACGTGTTGTGAACATTTTTGTTTATCATGACGGGTTTCATAAGTAATAGCCCCGACAGGACATCTTTCAATACATTCCCCACATTCGGTACAATAATGATACGGGTTTCTTGGACGATTCTTAGCATCAGAAGGTAATTTATAATCAACAACAAGACTCCCACATCTCATGGCAATACCTTTTTCATTGATAAAACCATCACTTAGTCCGAAAGACCCTAATCCAGCAGCAAATGCCATGTGTCTATGGCTCCAAGTTGATGCCCAGATTTTTCGGTTGATTTTAAACATGTATCCCTGAGTCATGGGGGCAACTGCTAC
>SDNN01000068.1 GCA_004524425.1 Promethearchaeota archaeon | reverse complement strand
CCTCTTTTTTCTATATCACCAATATCCACTGTTAAAGAGAATATTAAAGGTAAGGCTGAACCGAAACCTATTGCTGCTATTAATTGAAAAAATAACAGTGAATAAAAATCGGTTGAGAAAATGGTTAAAAATGTAAATAACGACCATATTGAAGTTCCAATTATTAACATTTGTTTCCGCGAAAATTTATCAGCTAAAATTGCCCAAATTAAAGAACTAAATGCTCCTACCAATAAGAACATTGCATTGATGAAAGCTACTTGAGCTTCACTTCTAATATTCAGGGCTTGAGCTATTTCCTTGGCCATTGGCATTATTATGCTTATTAACGCGGAAGAAAATAACGTTAATAGAACAAGAATTGAAGATGAATGTTTTCGCATTAAAAATATAATTTACCTTAGTACTATTTATAATTTTTTTTTAAAAATAGAATGTAAAAATTTATTCCTTTATTCCTGATTATTTGATAAATATCAAATGCCTAAAGTGCGGGGCTCATTCACTTATTTATATTATTTTAAAATAGATTTTATCAGACGAGCTGTATCAGAGATAATCGGACAAAGTCCAGCCCCACTTTCACTTTGAGAGCCAATGAACCATAAATTTTTTATGGGCGTTTCATGAGGGATGGCTTCCTTGCCCATGATGGGTGCCATTCCTCCAAACGCATGATGTTTGACATGAATCATTTTTTTGAAATCTTCAGGAGTTAAGGTGACTTTTACTTTTGCATTTCTAAGGTTCGGGATTACTTTTTCGGCCTCTATTAAGAGTTTTTCTGTAAATTCTTCCTTTTTCTCTTCCCAAGTTCCCTCGTTTAACATGTTGGGTGTAATTGTATATACGGTTAGTGCATGATGACCTGGAGGGGCTAGTTCTGGTGAGAAAATGGTTGGAATGAAGATGACAAATCCATGGCGTCCTTCATGATATATTCCATCCCTACATTCCTTTATTGCACCATCTACATCATAAGTCCCGTAATAGTAGACCGTGCTCAATTTTTGGAATGGGGTGGGATCAAAATCAATTCCTAAATGCACCATGAATACGGACTCCATCAGTGGCAGATCCTTTACTTTCATGATGAATTCCTCGGGTAGCTCCTTTTCATCTATTGTATCCAATAAAATTTCTCTGGCTCCACCATTAGCTATGATGATGTCTGCCTTATCTGTTGTTCCGTCCTCGCAAACGATACCCCTTACTGTATTTTTTTCAATTATGAATTTTTTCACGGTTTTATTCACAAGGAACTTTCCTCCTCCTTCTTTGATCAAATTTACCATCGCATCAACCATTGAGCCCATACCTCCTAGCACGAATCGATAACTTGGATGTTCCACATTTTTTGATATTTTCAAGGGGATATCTTCATCAAAAGAAGGTTCCGGATTTATAAAAGGCACGCCTAATCCTATAAACTGCGAGGGAGGGGCAACGAAATCAGCTAAAATGGTTAAAAACACTGATTGGAGCTTTTCAGACTCGAAAAAAGATTCCATCATTTTTTGAGCACTCCAATTCCTTTTGGGTAAGAGGGGCAAAAGCTTGAAAATTAACTTTAGCTTTAGGATTGCAGATTTCAAACCCCCTGCTCTTTCAGCCTTACGCCCAAGAGTTGCTAATCCCATCATCTTGATATAGAAATTATAATACTTGTCAATGCCTTTAGCATCAGAGGGGAAAAGTTCTTTAAATTTTTCTCTTCTCCAAAAAAAATCATCATATTTTTCAGGCTTGTATAGAGCAAAATCAGGGAAAACATAAGCTCTTTCTGTTCTTACCGTTTTTATTTTATCTGCTATGCCTAACTCTGAAAATACTAATCCCACAGGTTCTTCAGGACCAAAACCTTCCACTAACATTTGTCCTAAATCCCACTTAAATCCTTCTTTTTCGACTTGGGCCGTGACACCTCCTATTTTATCATATTGCTCATAAATAGTGACGTCCCATCCATCTTTAACCAGATAACATCCTGCAGTAAGGCTGGATATGCCAGACCCCACGATAATTGCTTTCAACTCATCTCACGTGAATTTGTTCTTTTTTTATCATTCTTAGAAATATTTCATGCTTAATTTAATGTCATGATATTTAATATTTGGATTTTTTGAATCTATTTAAAACAAGCTAACCCAAATTGATAAGAATATTTATGAGAGGGATACTCTATATCAGCTTTCAAGTTCATGACCGTTTTTATGACCTCAATTCCCACAGCTTCCATGGAGTATCGTCTCTTTTCAGGATATCTACAAGGTTCACCACTATCATAGGTACATTTGCCATCATTTTTGTTATTGCACACAGTGCACGCCCCAACATGTAAGATAAGCTTTTTCTCGTGTGGTTCTTGATATTGCTTCAGAAACTTTTCAATTTCTTTACCCAAGTCATTTCGATAAACACTTTTCATGTAATAATTATTTTTTATCTTCTGTTCGCTTCTTCTGGGATGTTTTAATTTTATTTCTTTAACATATGATTCCAAGTCAAATTTAGAATAGATAAGAAAGAATTTTTTATAGGTTGAGATTTCCTGTTCTAAATATGGGGCAGCGGGAGGGCAAGACCAAGAATGATTATAATTAGGACACGTAAAAGTGCGACTGACGCACATCTTTTGCACTTCAGGATTAAAAAATATGTCTTTAAATTGAATTTCAACAAAAGGCATGATTAAAATTTTCGTTCAAGAGTTATTTTTAGTTAATTTAAGGATGGTCACAGAATGAGGCTCTAAAGTAATCGCCATGTTGGGTTTTATATCATTTATTATTTTTTCAGTAATTTTAATCTTGTTTCTGTTCTCGGTAGTGTTATAATCAAATGGAGAGTCGCTGGCCAGTTTTATTATTTTTCCTTTTTCATTTGGCAGGAAATGATTTATTTCAAGATTTACCTTTAAATTTTCATTAATATGCTTATTCACCAACATTATCGATAAATTATTACCATCATCATTAATGGTACAATTGCATTCAATATACGGCACGTTCTTGTATTTAATTATTGATCCAAATTTATTACTACTAAAAGTCGAAGAATGAACGAAAACATCACTTACTAAATTATCATGCACGTGGTCAGCAAACAGCTGAAATGCCAGAGCTACCGGTGTTATTACCAATCCATCTGGGTCTGTCTGGATTATGCCAATACAATTAACTAATTGAGCCCAGTTAGCTAGGGGACAGATAGCACTCTTTCTCTGGAAGAGCATTAATATCAATGTAGCCCATATCCCATCTTGAAGATTGAAATTAGTCTTTATTACATCGCTATTCAAGTACCATAGCCCCCATTCATCAAAAGCAATCCGAACATCAGTTTCCTTACCGAGCGTTGTAATTATATCATTCCATATCGCATTAATTTGTTCTTCAACCATTTGAGGGGAAGCCATCAAGGCATGATAACATTTTTCATTATCAGGATGATTTTCTTTATCACGACCACCTGCTACGTAAGGGAGATATAAATGAATGCTCATGTAATCTACCCACTCATTTCCAATATTCTTTAGAACAGCTTGATTCCAGGAGGGGTTTTGATATCCACATGCGACCAGCTTAATCGTTTCATCTTTTTCTCTCATCTTTTTAGCAAACTTGAGATAATTTTCTGCGTAATCCTCAGGAATTTTTTCATACCCAACTTCCCAAAAACCATAAATCTCATTAGCGATTCCCCAGATTTTCACATCATACGGTTTATTCCTTCCATATTGTGCTCTTAAAGCTCCATATTCTGTATCTACAGAACCGTTGCAGTATTCCACCCAATCCGCAGCTTCTTGGGGCGTACCGCTTCCATAATTGACGTTAAGATATGGTTTCGCACCAATAATCTCGCATAAGGATAGGAATTCGTCTGTACCGAATTGGTTTTCTATGATAGGTCCAACGCCATCCATGTTCTCAAATTCTTTTATCCCCCAATGTATATTTTTCACGCTTTTTCTTTGGTGTTCTGGACCAATCGCATCTTTCCAATGATACACGTCAGAGTAGCATCCTCCAAACGCTCGCAAAACGGTCGGCTTAACTTTTTTTAAGGCATTTAGCAAATCCTTTCTTACCTTTTTAATTCGAGGGTATTCATTCCCAATCAATGGCACGTTGACTGGGTCATAAGTCCAAATTCCATTATGGATGCACTCTCCTATATGTTCAATGAAATTGCCATATATCATGGGATTTATGGGCTTCAGTTCAGAATTAACATTAATTATAACCTTATTTGTTCCTTCCAATCATATCCCCAAAAAAGTTTTTTCTTGTTAATGTTAGAAGTACGAGTTAATTTAGATCATGTCGCTAATTATTAAAACTATAGCATAAACCAATGAGTAAATATAATTCATGATTTAGAGAAAAGAGAAATTTTTAAAAATTATAAAAAATTGTCAAATCAAGCTATTTGCAATTTTAAAACAAATTAGGGGATTTGAATAACAGATGAGCAAGAAACTTTCAACCAAGGAAACATTAAGCATATATTTAATTGGTTTTGGCGGACAGCTCGCTTGGGCAGTAGAAAATCAATTTTATAATGTATTTTTGTATAATGAAATTGCACCAGTACCCTTATATGTTTCATTAATGGTCATGATTACCGCAGTGGTTTCTACAGTCACCACGATCATCATGGGAGCGGTGTCTGATGTAAAAGGGAAAAGACGATCTTACATGATCTTTGGGTTTGCTTGTTGGATCTTTACTACAGCGTTGTTTCCCTTTGCAGCCTTCATACGGCCAGTAATCATGGCAGTAGTAACGGCAATATTATTTGATTCTATAATGACTTATTTTGGTGCAACTGCCTATGATGCTAATTTTAATGCTTACGTGACAGATATAACCACGTTGGAAAATAGGGGAAAAGCATTGGGAATCATGGAAATAATGACATTACTCGCAACTTTAATTGTCTATGGAGGATCAGGTTTTATAATCGCTGCGTTTGGTTATTACTTCTTTTTCATAATGATTGGAATTGTAACAGGAGCAGTGGGCATAACAGGAGCCTTATTAGCGAGAGATGCTGATAATTTAAATCCATTGAATACAACTATTAAAAAACATTTAAAATCAACATTCAATAGAGATAACCTAAGAGGAAACAGGGAATTTTTCTTAGTATTAGCAGCTATCGGTACCTGGGCTGTGGGATTCAACGTCTATTTTCCATTTATCTTAATCTATTTGCAGCACCATATTGGATTATCCATCGAACTGGCAGCACTCGTGATTTTCATTTCTCTCATGATTTCTATAATCTTGGGTATTCCGATGGGCACCCTCACGGATAAAGTAGGGAGAAAAAAGGTAGCATTCATGGCCATTATTTGTCAGAGCATTTCATTAATTTTATTTGCTCTAACAGAAGAATTATTGTATCTAATAATCACGGGAATTTTATGGGTATTGTTCATGACAATGTTTCGCATATCTTCTCGAACTTGGATAAAAGATCATTACCCCGAAGAAAAATATGGTCAATTTAGCGGATATTTTCTTTTTGCTGATGTTCTTGTAGGTATGACTGTTGGACCTCTTATTGGGGGGATAATTGCTACTCAATATGGAAGGCCTATAGTCGTGGATGGAATACCAGGAACCGTTCCTCCACCACTCGTGTTCATTGTAGCCGCGTTTATAATTCTCATTGCGCTCATTCCAATCGTAATGGCGAAAGATTTAAGACAAAACATTGAACAATAAAAAGCTAAAACTAAAATTAATGTAATTTCTTTTATTTTTTTCCTTTCATAATATTACTTCAGAAAATCGTGTTTCTAGTTAATCCTTTTTTGCCTTGTCCAACTGTTTTTTTAATTTTACAAAGAATTCGGGAGTGGAGAGCTGATAAGGGATTGGATATCTCGTGCCTCCCTTGTGAGTTTTTTCCATCCCATCTATGATTTCCTCAATTGTATTAAATGGTATGGAAGCAATAAGATCCGTATCTAATGCCATCCCGAACCTTCGATCACCAAGACAAGGGAATGCTATTTGAAGTTCTCCTGTTAAAATTGCTTTTGAAATAGTATCGGCACAAACTCCATCACAAAAGGTGGACATTGAGACCCTGCCACCTTTCTTCCATAAGAAACCCTGAATGATTCTCATCATTTGAGCTGAATTCCCCCAAATTAGAATTAGATCCGGCTCAAAATCCACGCGATATAAAGCTCCAGAAACAATGGCATTATATGTTCCTGCGGGAATTTTGGGCATCGAAGCCGTGGTTTTTTTGGCTGCTTCTTTGGTTTCATTATATCTACCAATAAAAAAAGCACCTTCTTCGAATAATTTGTGGGATTTTTCAAATCCAATTGCTATATCTGCTAGCGGGCATAGATTATCCTCCTTAGTACATCCCATGGTCCATCCATAATAACGAGCATAGCTAAATAACTGACATAATGCTACTTTCTCATCTGGTTTTTTTAGAAATTTAATATTGTCGAGCTGCGTTGGATCTTCCAATAATTTTATTGCGACGGGAAAAGTAGCCAACCTGAGATATTGATTCAATCTTGCGTCCAATTCTTCCCATTTACCCATATATAATACCTTTCTATAAGAAATTGTTATTTTGATTTACATTTTTAACATGTCTAAATCCATGGTTAGCTATTTCTTACTATTGATGTTCGATTTTTGTTTTATGATTTTTTCAAATAATTCATCAAAGGTCGTAGGTGGCGTGTATTTTCTTTCCTTCTCAACAAGAGTAATTGCTTCTGAAGGGCATTTCGATGCACAATTTCCGCATCCCACACATCTCATTATATTGATCTTCGATATTTCATTGTCTTGAATAATGGCATCTAATTGACAAACATCCAGGCACATTCCACATCCAGTACACAATTCAGGGTCAACATGAGCTACATAGTTCGATAAGGTTAATCTTCCTGGGTTAGGTAAAAGTGTCAATTTTGACAATCCTTCACAACAGCAAGTACAACAGCTACAAATGAAATCTAAGCCTTGAGAATTATCTTTTTGAAGAATCAGTCCTTCTTCCTGATTCTTAGCCAAGATTTCCAAGGCTTCTTCCTTGCTGATGGCACGCCCCCAACCTTGCGTATCAAACACTTCGGCGGCAGCTCCAAATAAAAGGCATAATTCTCTTCGATCTGTGGCCTTACAAGGTTCACCTTCAATATCTTTCAATTGTCTGCAAACACAATTAGCCACTAAAAATGGTCCGGGTGAATCACTAAACATTTTCCTAACATTATCATAATCGGCGATATCGCTTCGTGATTCAACACTTTTTTCTACTGGAATGGTACGAACTTGGGCTGCTTTCACTTTAATAGCCTGTTTAAGCCAAGCTTCATTGACATATTGGTGAAAATCATCTATGAATTCCTTAGTAAGCTTGTCTACTTGATATTCAAAAATACCAACCATTAATTCAGCATTAGCGTAATATTTTTTTCCTTTTGCTTCTCGGGAAGTTATTGCGCCCTTTCTTGCCATGTTATCTAAATTTTTTTCAAGCTCTTCAATAGATAGTCCTAATTCTGTCACTCTCTCATAAATTTCCTCTAATGGTTCTAAATCTTTTAACCAGCTGAATTTTAAATATGTAGCAATTTCTGCTTCCAATGGAGTAAATAAATACTTTAAAATGCGCAATTCAACTCCTGATTTTGTAGCGGGAAATCCAATGGGATTTTGTTCAAGATGTTGTCGTAGCTTTTTGTATATCTCCATATCCATATCGCTAGCCATGAATTTTCACTTTTTTTAAAGAGATTAAATTAGGTTTGTTTTTAATATTATTATACTTAACTCTTATTTCTCAGATGGTGAGTTTGATCAAAGATTGGAGATCGAGCTTTATCATTTAATTAAAAAAGTATTCTAAAATCTTCTTGTTAATTATATAAATTAAGTTCTCATAAATAATACGTGATAAAAAATAAAATTAAAAATGAAACCAAGATGTTCGAATTAGATGATTCAGAACCTAATCCATTCAAAGCTCTGGCAAAAGGATATAACCAACCTCCATATGAAGGTTATGTACTATCGACCACTTATATTACCATGAGGGATGGAATAAAGATCGCAGCAACCATTTGCTTGCCTAAAGGATTAAACTCTGATATGAAGATCCCAGCCTTATTGTATCAAACTCGTTATTGGAGAGCAACTGAGCTCCGAATACCTTTTCGATGGATCTTTGATCAAACCATCGCTTATATACCCACTCCGGAGATTTTCACCAGCCGAGGATATGCCATAGTATATACTGATGTCAGAGGCACGGGTGCGTCTCAGGGCTCCAGACCTTACCCATGGGCTGAAGATGAAATAAAAGATGGATCGGATGTTATAGATTGGATAATTTCTCAGCCATGGTCTGATGGAAATGTGGTTACGAATGGAATTTCTTACACGGGGACGACAGCAGAATTACTAATGGTAAACAACCATCCAGCACTTAAAGCTTCCATGCCTGGTCACGGTTTATGGGATGCCTATTTAGATGTTGCAATGCCAGGAGGAGTATATGATCATACGTTCATGCAATTATGGTCCTTTTTTGGCAATAACCTCGATAATAATGATCCAAGCATGTTTAAAGTGGTGTTACCATTGGAATGGCTCATGGTGAAAGGCGTTAAACCGGTTGGATCAGATAAGGATCTCAATGAGTTAAAAGAAGCGATTCAGCAACATTCCTCGAATCAATATGTATTCGATTTAACTGAAGATAAAGAATTTTCTGATGACAAATTGCCTGATGGAACAGGAATAGAAGCATGTTCAGTGTATCCTAGAAAAGATGAAATTGAAGCCTCAAATGTTCCAATACTTTCTTGGTGTTCCTGGCTAGACTCTGGTTACTGCGATGCTAACATTCATCGATTTCTAAATTTAAATAATCCCATGATTGTTATAATGGGCGATTGGAATCATGGAGCTCGATTTTCAGCCAATCAATTCTTTCCAGATAGACCTTCAGTTATTCCTTCTCCAAATGAGCGCGTCAATGCCTGGGTGGATTTCTTCAATATTTGCGTGAAGGGAAATGGCATTCAAGGAAAAACACTTTATTATTATACCATGGTCGAAGAGAAGTGGAAAAAGACTCATGCATGGCCTCCAAAAGGACACGTCATGAAAAAATGGTATCTTGCTGAAAATAATTCTTTATCCACTAACAATCCAGAAGCAGAATTAGGTGCTGACGAATACAAGATCAATTATACTTGTACTTCAGGGAGGTTAAACCGATGGTGGACATTATTAGCTCAACCAATTGATTATAGTGATCGAGCTAAAGTGGAGAAGAAAATGTTGACTTATACCAGTAGTCCTCTTGAAGAAGACATGGAAATCACGGGCAATCCCATCATTACTCTCTTTCTTAGTTCGACTCATGAAGATGGTGCTATTTTTGTTTATTTGGATGAGGTCGATGAAAATGGAAATATTACTTATATTACTGATGGTCAATTTAGAGTCATACATCGAAAGCTATCTAATGAAAACCCACCTTATAAAATGTGCATGCCTTATCATTCTTTTAAAAAGAAAGATGCTCAACCTTTAATACCCGGAGAAATTGCAGAAATTACGTTTGGTTTACACGTTACTTCCGTATTGATACGTAAAGGACATTCAATAAGAATGGCGATTGCTGGTCACGATAAGGATACATTTTCTAGGTATCCTGCGGAAGGTAGGCCCACTATATCAATTAATAGAAATAAGGAATATCCTTCATTTATTGAACTTCCTGTAATTAAGAAAAATTGAATTTAACTATTATAAGAGAAAAATGAAAATAAAAAATTGAGAAGTTTAGAGGGGAAAAAATGGAAGAAATATCAAATTATGTGAAAAAAAATTTAGAATCAACGGTAGAAATCAATTTTGATGAAAATAATTTAAGAATTTCGCTGATCATAAAACCAAAAAGTCAATTATCTGGTCAAATAGCCTCCCCAAAAGAAGTAAAAGACATGTTGAGGATGCTAGGGGGTTTAAAAGAAGAAGTTCCCATGGATATTGAAATTGATAATGAAGTTGGAGAGATTGAATTAAAGTTTCAAAATAAAGAGTACATGCTAAAAATTAAAGAAATTCTAAATGGTATATGGGATCGCACAATTCACATCCTTAATCAGCTTGAAAAAGGGCATTATGACCTAATGAGAGAATTAGGCGATTTTGAAGACTAAAAAATCTAAGTTCCTATTATTTTTTTTATTTTAAGATATGCTAATAAGTAACATCAAGATTATTTAACAGGTAATCGCACAAAAAAAGAGCTCCCTTTATTTCTTCCAGGAGAAACAGCCCAAATTTTGCCTCCATGCATTTCAACAATTTCTTTACAAATATAAAGCCCTAACCCTGACCCCTTTATATCGATATATTCCAATCCTTCTTGGTATCGATCAATTTTTCCAAATCTGGTAAACAACACTTCCATTTCCTTTTCCGTCAATCCTACTCCCGTATCGCTCACTCTCATGATGACGTGATCGTGTTCGTCTTGCAGTTCAATATCTATTTTCCCATGAGGTGGCGTGTTTTTGATGGCATTCGATAATAAATTAGTAACGACTTCTTCAATTCTTATCCCGTCTATTTCTAAATATAATTCTTCCGGAACAATCAAGTTAAGAGTCAACTTACGTTCTTCCAATACATACCTCATATCATTAGAGGCATCCTTAATAATCTTGCTCAAATCATTTCGTTTTTTATTTAATATTAACTTGTCATATTCAATTCGGGATACATTGATTAGCTTTTCGATGAGCGTTTTTAATCTGGAGCCCCCCTTATCTATCATTTCAATGATGTTCTTTGCATCCTTTCCGATTTGATTCTTATATATCGTGGAGAGCAATTCAGCACCACTTATCACGGGAATTAATGGGGTTTTTAATTCATGGGATACCCGAGAGATAAGATCTTTTCTGATCTGGTCTAATTCTTTTAATTTAATCAATTCCTCTTTTATTAACAGTTCTGCCTTCTTTCTTTCAGTTAAATCACGAATAAAGATTGCAACTTGATCTTTGGAAAAATAAAGGTGTCGTGCTTCATAATAGCGAAATTCTTCCTTGATCGGCAATTCATATTCAATTATTGTTGGCTCTTTTGTTTCTATTGTTTTTTTAATCGCTTTGAGATTTTTCTCTCCCAATTCGTGGGGTAGTAATTCACTCATCTTTTTTCCAAGAAATGTTTCGGGAGGAACATAAAGATCTTCTTCACTACCTTTATAATCTAAAATTACACTTTCCTCTGATACCAAAAAATATAAATCAGGGATGGATTCAAAGATTCTTCGAAATTTCTTCTCTGATTCTTTCAATTTTTTTTCTGCGATTTTTTCTTCAGTGACATCTCTCATGAATCCACTAAATCCAATTTTTTTTCCTTCTGAATCGTACATTAAATTGATCGTCGTGATGCCATAAATTATACTGCCGTCTTTGGCAATGATTTCATAATCAAAATTATTAATTTCTTTTCCGGTTTTAAACACTTCATTAAATGCTTTAAAAGTTCGTTCGAAATTATCCTGACTTGTATAAGTTCTATAATTGGTACCCGCCAATTCATCTCTCGAATATTTTAACCATTTGCGTAAGGTTTCATTAAAAAACGTAAAGTTGCCCTTCAAATCGACCTCATAATACCCTACTCTCGCATTTTCAATAATTTTTCTGAATTTTTCTTCGGATTCTTTTAAAATTTGTTCAGCTTTTTTATTTTCGGTAATATCTTTTAGAATAAACTGAACTAAGCTTTCACCTTCAATATTGATGCTAGAACCTTCAAATATTACCCATTGAGTCGTGCCATCAGCTCTTAGTAAAGGAAATTCAAATGGCTGTCCTTTTTCTCCATTACTCATTCTTTTTATTTGATCTTGAATCAGTTTAATAACAGGTCTTTCTTCTTCGTAAACGGAAAAAATATCTTTGATGTTTTTGCCAATCAAATCTTCTTTCGTGCGGGTGGTGAGAAGTTGATTAGTTGCACTATTCATATCAATTACGTTTCCATTTAAATCCACTAATCCAATAACAAAAGGAGAACTTTCAAATAAATGTCGATATTTCAATTCTGACTCTCTTATCCTTTCCTCAGCTTCCTTTCTCTGAGTAATATCTCTTGCTATGAACTGTAGAACTGTTTCATCACCTAATTTGATGAGCGTTCCATTTAATGAAACCCAAAGGCGATCGCCATTTTCTTTTCTCATCAAAAACTCAGTTGTCCTTGTTTGTTCGCCGGCAATTATTTTATCGATATATTTTTCAAGTCTGGGCTTTAATT
>SDNN01000287.1 GCA_004524425.1 Promethearchaeota archaeon | reverse complement strand
TGAGATAGTAAATTGCACTGAAAAAAAAGATAAAGACATAATTAAGAAAGTAAAACATTACATCGAATCTGGGGCAGATATTATCGATATTGGCTGTGTAGCTAATAAATCTTATCCAGAGAGAGTAAAAGAAATAATTAAAATCATACATGAGGAATTTGAAGTTCTTCTCAGCATAGATTCGATGGATTCGAGTGAAATTCTTGCTGCCATTGAAGAAGGAATAGACATGATATTAAGTTTAGATTCAGGAAATTACGAAGAATTTCTTCACGTAAACAAGGAAATTCCAATAGTGATTCTCCCCACTAATATAAAACAAGCATATTTTCCAAAGGACCCAGAAATTCGTGTTGAGAACCTATTTAAATTAACTAAAGTATTAAAAGCACAAGGTTTTAGTAAAATGATTGCGGATCCTCTTTTAGAAACTCCGATATCCCCCGGAATGACTAATTCTTTAAAAGCTTATTTTCTATATAAAGAAAAATTATTAGAGAAAGAGAATAGCTCTTTAGAATTACCTCTTTTCTTTGGAATATCTAACGTGGTGGAACTCATGGATATTGATTCTGTAGGAATAAATGGTTTGTTGGCGAGCATGGCTATAGAATTAGACATGGGAATAATGTTTACCGTTGAGCATAGTACAAAACTCATGGGAGGGGTAGCAGAATTAAAAAATTGTATTAAATTAAATTATTTATCAAAACACAGAAAAACGCCTCCAATCAATCAAGGCATCAGTATTTTTAAAGCTAAAGGAAAATTAAGTGGCATAAAACCAAAAATTGATAAATCTGGGGCGGTTATAGTTGAAAAACTTAACGAAACTTATCAACCTGATAAAAAAGGATACTTTAAGATTTACGTGAATCATTTTGAAAGATGTATTTACGTGCTCCAATATTCATTGAATCATGATTTATTGAAAGTACTTATTGGAAAAAATGCAGAAGCACTTAGCAAAAAAATAATTGAGCTGAATTTAACGGATGATATTTATCACGTCAATTACTTAGGTAGAGAATTGAGCAAAGCAGAATTTTGTTTATTTTCTGGAAAACCGTATATTCAGGACAATTAAAGGTTATGGCTATATGCTTTTTAATCAAACACTTGATCTAACACTCTTCCTTGAGCATTAGCTGGTTTTGGAATATCAAGAAGTTGAGCCAATGTGGGAGCTAGATCAATTAAATTAACTTGCTCTTGTAACTTAAATCCTTCTTTTACACCGGGTCCATTAAAAATCAACGGAACGCTAATTGAAAAATCTCCAAATTTTTCAGTTGGTAAGTAATAAGCATGGGCTCCGAACATTCCTTTCGCATAAGAAACATTAGGTTTTTTCATCATTCTACGCGTCTTTACAGCCGCGTTAAGTTGAGCCGTATTGCCATCAAAAATTTGGTAAGGAGGTTTCAAAAAATATACAATGTCTCCAACTCTCTCTCCATCTTGCCCTAATGAAGTTTTCTCTTCTTTTCGAATGGCCAATTTAATTAAGGATTCTCCAGTTTCAGGATCTTTAAAATTCCTAAGAGCGTTAAGAATATCATCTCTTACTTTTTCATATTCAGATTCACTTACAATACCTTGAGGATCCCTTCCGATCTTATTTACCCATATATATGGAGGTTCAAAATATGGAAATACTTTTGATTTTTTCCAATCTATCAAGAATCTCTTTCTTCCATCATTCCATTTATATTTGAGTAAATCCGCCTCAATTAAGGCATTGTTAATGTTAACATTTTTCCAAGTAGGGATTGCGCCGTGATCAGACACGAAGACCACTAAAGTATCTTTGTCAACAGATTTCATTACTTTCTCTACTAATTCATCCACGATCATGTATGCTGTTTTCGCGTTATTGTTTGCTGTTTCCATTGATTCTTCAGTAAAGAGCGGTGAGTCCTCATGAAGAAAAGCTAAAGTTTTATGGTTCACAGTGTCAAGAAAATGTACGTGAAAGAAACAAGTTTTCCACCCTAAATAATTCCTGGTGAATTTAATAGTTTCTGCTATGGAGGTAGCCTCTTCCCTGGCAAACAAAAGATAAGGTTCAACTTTTCCTGAAATAAAATATTCAACTTCATGTTCTTCTGGAGGACCATGAACGGGCACGTTTTTTATTATTTTTTCTCCCAGTGATTCGGGTTTGGTCCAACCTTTCGTATTAAAAATAGCCGATCTTTGTATTTTTACGCCATTTCCATCCTTGGGTATGTTCATTGCTTTTATCTTGAAAAGACAAGGTAAATTACCATGATCCGTGTCGATTTGAATTGAAATCCAATCACTCGATTCACTTTCTTTAATAAATTGTTCTTCATTATCATTAATTGAAGGAATGTAAAGGCAATCATACCCATTTCCCTCAGTATCTATGATATATAACTTATAATCAAGAGCTTTTTTGATAGGAGCATCATCAATTTCTAATATAATTCTGAGAGGAGTGGAATAACTTAAGTCTTTTTTCAATTTTTCCTTTGATTGAGATATTTTTAATTTTGAATTTTTTGAATCAAGTTGAAATGTTTGAATTTGAGGTGAAGATATTATCCTCGGTAGGGATTCTGGAATGGGCCAAACAAGAAGGCTCATCGCCCCATGTTTTAGGTTCCCAGGCCACCCTGAAGGATAATTTAGCACGAAAGGCTTTAAACCATGCCTGTCAGCAACATCCCAAAGATATTCTGCCATGCAATATCGAGAAAGTTGCGTCCTTGATCTGTATTGTACTCCTAAATCAAGTGGTTCCCCTGGAATATGCGTGTAGAAACTGGTCACGCCATGAACTCCCGTGGTAGCACCTGTCGCTATCGTAGTCCAATTAGTTGGAGTATCACAGGGTGGGCATGAGAGAGCTTCGGTATATACTCCTCCTTCCATCAGCTTCTCAATATTAGGCAATGATCCTTCCTTCATGTATTTGTGAATCAGATTAGGAATGGCTTGATCAACACCTATTAAAATGAGTTTTTTTGGTTTCAGAGCCAGATTTTTCCCCTAGTATTATTTTTTGAGCTATATTAGACTAATTATTA
>SDNN01000067.1 GCA_004524425.1 Promethearchaeota archaeon | reverse complement strand
ATGAGATATCTTTTCCAAGTTTAGCCTTAGCATTCAGATATGGCTCCTTAGAACTCATTGATTTTAATGCTCTCGCAGTGGCAGTATAAGCGGTAAGTATGTTTCCTTTTGGGTCTGCGAGGGATATGACTCTTCGCTCATCATCCTTGGCGCCCACAATGTGTCCTTCCCCCTTTATTGAAGTCGCAACCAGTCTTTCTGGAGTGCTTTGTAAGATTGAATATTTCTTATCGTCGATGGTAAAAGATTTTCCATGTTGAGAATCCCAAATGTTTATAATTTTCTCGATATCTTCATTGAGATCCCAATCCTCCGTAGAAAACACGATATTATCCGGTTCATCTTCAACTATAACTACTGATTTTATGTCAGGTTCTGATTGCTTTAAATTTTTAACTGCTTGTTCGTATTCTACTGGCATTTTGATATTTTTGAAATTTTTATTTGTAATATAATTAGAAACAAGGGCTATTAAAATTTATAGTAATATTAAAGATATAAAATATGAGAATGCCTTACCTGATACAAAAGAAAATTTTGCGTTATCTATTGAAGATTTATCTCTCATGTAGGTTATTACCCATTCATTTAAATTTCTAATTTTGTCAAAAAATTTATAAATTCAAAGTATATTAAGTAAATAAATTTAAATTTCAAGTGAATTAAAAGAATTAAGCCAAAGACCTCTCAAGAATCTAAGGTAAAGAAGATGTTTAACAGGTTAAAATCGATCATCAAAAAGTTAGAATTTAAAGACAAAAAATCAACTAATAAGAAGAAATCGATTGATCTTGATGAAGAAAAAATACAATTAATTGCCGAGTATGCACTGAAAAAATACATGGAGCAATATGGAACCAGAGAAGATATACCTTCAGACGTGAGCAATCATTTCAAATCATTAAGGTCCGATATTTTAGAACCGAAAAAGAAATTTCTCGAGCAAAAAGAATTTTCCACGGGAGTTAGGATTGGGGGCATTGTTCTTTTAGGATTATGCATTTTTTATTGGATTTGGTATTTTTTTATCATAAAACAATATGAAAACTTGACATATTCTGTCTATATAACCTTGATCTTGATTGCAATCACGCTTATCAATAAGTTTGAATCAGTTCTTTTAAACTCAATTACCATCATTCCCGTATATGGATTTTTAGTTTTTACCATTGGCTCCATCTTAGTGACGGATAACATTATTGATTTCATAATAGGGCCCATGTTATATGGGATAGTTGCTGGGTTTCAATTATTTCTCGTTCTGCATAAAAGAATACCTGTCAGCAAGCGGTACATGATCTGGGGTTTTCTTTTCTATTTATTATTCATTAGTTCCTTTGAATCCTTCTCGCATATCAACGTGATCTTAGGAAGAGAAGAAAGCTTGCCTGAGCTTGCTACTTCCGTGCTTTCATTTTATATATTGACCACTACATATATTGTTATATACGTCTGGAAGAAATACTATGGTATCTTATTGCCTTGAAATAGCGTAAATTATAATAGAAATCCTTTTTATTGATATAAAATTTATTTGAAGTAATTTTTAACTAACTCGCCTTTTAAGATGGAAATTTTTCAGTCATGGATTCATGATGATTTCTCATGAAACTGAAATTAATTTCCAAACATAAATTAGAGGATCTTTCAATGAAAGCTGAGAAAATAGAAAAAGTAAAAAAAATAATAAACGAGTTTCCCATTCCGAGGAAATGGCCAATCAGCTTCGTCTTTGGACTTACTGCAATTGTATTTTTTTGGAGTTTTGCTTTCATTTCCATGGCTTTTTTCCCGGGAACGTACAATCCATTTGTCAATTGGATGAGTAATCTGGGGAATACTGAATTGAATCCTGAAGGTGCAATTTTCTTTAATATAGGAATCATCGTTGCAGGAGCTTCACTTTTTCCCTTCTTTATTGGATTATATGAATGGTACATCGGCGGTAAAAGGAACAAGAGGCTTACCATGTTAACGCAATTAGCAGGATTTTATTGTTCATTCGCGATGATCATGTGCGGAGTCTATCCAGAGAATTATTTTTTAATCCACATATTTTGGGCGATGAGTCTTTTTATCATAAGCGTGTTTACCTTTTTATTTCCCTCAATTGCGCTTTATAAATATAAATTCACGCGCAATGTTGCTAAATTTGGCTTTTCAGCCGCAGCGATTAACCTAATCTTATGGATATTTATTGTACCCATAATGGAGTGGGCAACCATACTGCTATCCTTTCTATTTATAGGTGTCATAGTTTATAGCATGAAAAAGCGTATCGAGAGGTTGCGTTTCGTGCGCAAACAAGGAATTATAATCCCCTCTAAAAAGAAAAGACGCAAGAAGAAAAACTAAAAAGTGCAATTTTACGAATTTTCTTTACCTTTAATCTTTCAATAAAGTTCATCTTTGAGCTTATTTCAACTTGCTTTTGGAGAAAAATTTTTACCAAAAGCTATTCATTATGAGTCATTCATGAATTAGATTGGATTCATGTATTAGATTGGATCAATCCGTTTTATTAGCAATATTTTATCAAAATCAGAATCGTGCGAATATATCTCTTGAATTTTATTTTCTAATAAACTTGCCGCAATCAAGGCATCTCTTTCTCCCATCTTGTATTTTCGGCTATCTCAAATGCAAGCAATATAGAAGATGTTGAGATGTCTAATACGTTAATATTTCTCGAATCAATGATTGCTATTAACCGCTTTTTAACCTCAATCTCTTTATATTTAAATACTTTAACTAAGGCATGAAATGTTTCCATGAATACTATTGTAGGAATACTCACGAGTTCTTTTCCATTTACTACATTAATTAAAAGTTCTTTACAAGATGTGTGTTCAGGAAGATCTTTATTTAATGCATAGACAAGAATGTTTGAATCGATTCCTCTCATGGTTTCCACATGCTTTTGCTTGCTTCTATAACATCAATATTTTTTAACCCATTAGATAATGGCTTCTCTAAAATCTCGAGAATCTTATCTTTATTGACCATTTTTTTTCTAAGATCATGACAGAAGATAATATAATCCCCAATTTTCATGTTGAGACGATCTGCTTCCTTTTTAATCTCCCACCATTTCTCTTTTAATTCATCATCAATTATAACATTAGTTCTCATCTATGTAAATATGTATTACATACTTGAAAAATTAATCTTAATAGCTCTTATCTAAGTTAGATTTTATTTTTAAACGTACCAATTTGTGGTAATAAATGATCAATACTTTATTTTTTGTACCCAGAATTCTTTTATAAATTACTTATACTATTAATTTTGGTAAAAAAGTATAAATTTAAATAGTTGAATTAATACTAAAAATATGATTACCGGTATTATTTTTTTCTTCTCATTATAGTCAAGAGGTTGAGGTATAAATTACTGAAGATGTTAAGTTAAGGATAAAAAATGACAAGGCTTTTGAGCATATAATATCCAAACAAGATGCAAATCCTTTTCAGGTTAACTTGAATGAAATTAATGCCATTGCCGACCAAGTTATTTATAGAATTGATGAAGAATTAAACAAGAGTAATTCTCTCACGGAAGATTCGGAAAATTATTTAAATGTCTTGGAGCCTAAACAAAAGGTCATCGATCAAAAGGAATTTTCAACAGGAGTAAAAGTGTTTGGCTTTGCTCTTCTTAGTTTATGTGTTTTTTATTGGATCTATTTCTTTTTCATAGCTCAAGACCTAATTCCCTTGACACATACCACCTATTTAACCTTAATATTAATCAGTTTAAGTTGCATTAATAAATTCGAATCGGCCTTTCTTAATTCATTCTTGGCCGTATCCAGCATGGGATTTTTTCTAATATCGGTGTTCTTATTGAATTCCATAAAAGACACGTATTCATTGCTGGGTGGTCCAGTTTTACATTTTGCGATGGCAGGATTTCAACTATTCATCGTGCTTCATAAAAGGATTCCCGCCAGTAAGAGATACTTGCTAATTGGATTCATATTCTACATTATATATTTGTCCAATTATGATAATTATTCACGCTTAATAGAGATTACAAACATGAAAGCCATTTATACGGAACTTATGACCTCAATTCAAATTTTCTACGTGTTCATATTGTGCGCGATTGGAGTGTATTTTTACAAGAAAAAATATGGAATCCTGCTTCCTTAATCTTTTTTAATCATATTTTTCTCATTTTAGAAAATTTTTAATTGAACGAGAATAAGTATCTATTATCAACGATTTAATTTTTTATATTTGAACATTATTGAATGAAAAGAGCACTACGCCACGAACCTCCGCAATAATCGATACACGCATAATTGTAATAAATTCGAGACGATATTCCTTATTGATACAAATCATTGGCTTTATTATATTATGTTTTTGCATTTCCATATGGTTTTATCATTTTTTAATCATTCAAAATTACCGTAGATTAACCCATACCACGTACATTTCGCTTATCATCATTTCAATTGTCTGTTTAAACAAGTTTGAATCTACTTTCTTTAATTCGCTCTCCATTCTCACCATATTCGTATTAGTTATAGCGACCGTTTTATTCATTCCTACTACGAAGGATCTCACATCTTTGATGTCGGGAGTAGTATTACATGGTATTATTCTTGTTATTCAAGCTTTTTTATTGCTTAATCCAAAAGTCGCCATTAGTAAAAGATATTTATTATGGAGCTTTCTTTTTTACCTCATATTTGTTAGTTGTTTTGACAGTTATGCAAGGATACATGCCGCGCTCAAGATTGAAGGTGAGATTTCAGAGTTAATGACAGCAGTAGTGATATTTTATATGCTCGTCTTGTCAACCATGGGAATCTATTACTGGAAGAAAAAATTTGGAATGTTATTACCTTAATTTCCAAATAAATAGAAAATAAGAACTAACTTGACTCAAGAGACGATATCAAATTCATAAAGTAATACTTATTACGCTTTTGCCATTTAATTAATAATTGAATAAAGAGAAAATTATAAAATAGATCTTAACTCATTGATGAATTGTAATGAGTGATTATAGATACATTAAATTTTTTGAGGATGTAAGAGCAACAGATGTCGCAATGGTCGGAGGCAAGAATAGCTCATTAGGGGAGCTTCTAAGCTTTGGAATCCCCGTCCCTTTGGGTTTTGCGGTCACAGCAAATGCCTTTGATTATGTTTTAGAATCAAACGACATCTTGTATGATGGTGAACTAGTGTCATTAAAAAAATACATCCAACATCAGATTTCCAAAATTTCTGATGAATTGAAAAAGGAGGACATTCAATCCATACAAATCGTGGATAAGATTTGTTCAAACATTAGAACCCATATCGAACAGGCTAAAATTCCGGACAGTTTAGCAGACGAAATATTAGAAGCATATCATAAATTAGTCGAGAGAATTGGAGAGGAGAGCACGTTTGCCATAAGATCCTCTGCTACTGCGGAGGATCTTCCCGATGCGTCATTCGCCGGCCAACAAGACACTCATTTAAATATTACTGGGGATCAAGCCATATTAGAATATATTTTAAAGGATATGGCTTCAGTCTTCACAACTAGAGCCACCATGTATCGGGAAAGAGCGAACTTTGACCATTTTGCCGTTAAGCTAAGCGTGGGAGTTCAGGAAATGGCAGGAGGTATAGCTGGCGTTGAAGCTTCTGGAGTCATGTTCACTGAAGATCCCGATTCAGGATCCCCTAACGTTGTGACGATTCGTGGTACTTGGGGCCTTGGCGAACTGATAGTTCAAGGTGTTGAGAAAGGGGACGAGTTTTTAGTCTTTAAACATGCACCTCAATTACCGATCATACGTCGAGAATTAGTTAAAAAAGAAAAGATGATGATCTTTGACCCCGAAAAGAAAGTAGGCACTATTACTATTCCCGTACCGAAGGAAAAACAGCAAAAATACTGCTTAAATGATGATCAAGTCTTAAAATTAGCAAGACACGCTATTAATATCCGGGAACATTATGCTAGGCCCATGGATATTGAGTGGGCATTAGGCAGTAATGGTAAAATTTACATAGTTCAAGCAAGACCAGAGACGGTTCATTCGCAGAAGGGAGATACTGAAGAGATCTTTTATTTGCTAGAAGATCCCATAAAATTATCATCTGAAGGACTATTGATTGAAAATAGCGGTACTGCAATCGGTCGAAGAATCGAATATGGGAAAGTGAAAGTAATTTCAGACATCAATGAAGCTCATTTATTGGAAGAAGGTGACATTTTAATAACAGAGGAGACTAATCCTGACTGGACATCTTACATGCAGAATCTAGGTGGTGTCATTACCGAGCGAGGGGGTCCAACCTGTCATGCGGCAATAGTTTCAAGAGAATTAAACATCGTTGCCATTGTAGGTGCTGATAACATTGTTGGAATGGTAAAAGAAAGACAACGGGAGGGAAACTTAGAAAATATCACTATTGATTGTAGTGAAGGAGAACCACGGATATGGACCAGAGAAGTGGAATATGACTTTGATACAATTGAATTTGCTGAATTACCTAGAACAAAAACTCAAGTGTTAGTGAATTTGGGAATTCCTAAGGGTGCTCTCTCCGCAGGTAAATATCCCGATGGAACTGGTTTGGCAAGATTAGAATTTATCATCAACGATGAGTCTCAAATACATCCCAATTGTCTGATTGATTATGAAGCATTATTAATGAGATATGACATTTTATTAGAACGCAGAAAAAAGATTGAACAAATTAAAAAAAGCGATCTCTATCATAAAGACCCTTTTAATGAGGAAATTAGAAAATTAAAAAAAACTCTGGACAAAATTAGACAATATACTGTAGGTTATGAGAACAAGGAAGAATTTTACGTAGATAAATTAGCAGAAGGTATCGCCACGATAGCAGCTGGGGTGTGGAAGGAGCTTCCGGATGGTAAAATTTCCCCCTGTGTAGTTAGGCTTTCAGATTTTAAGACTAATGAATACGCTAATTTAATTGGAGGCTGGATTTATGAAGGGGATGAGGCCAACCCCATGATGGGATTTAGGGGCTGTTCACGCTACGTTTCTGATGATTTTCAAAATGCTTTTATTTTAGAATTAAGAGCCATTAAAAAAGCAAGGGAATGGGGATTGACAAATATTATTCCCATGCTCCCTTTTTGTAGAAGTCCAGAAGAAGCCCAGGCAATAATAAACATAATGAAAAGCCAGGGATTAGAAAGAGGAAAGGATGATTTACAATTATACTGCATGGCTGAAATTCCCTCAAATATCATTTGTGCGGATCTATTTTGTCAATATTTTGATGGATTTTCAATAGGATCAAATGATTTAACCCAATTAACTTATGGAGTGAGTCGAGATGATGCTAAGCTCATTCCGTTATCAAGAAATTATAATTATATAACTAATAGTGAAGCTATTAGACGCTCTGTGGCCCATTTAATAAAAACAGCACATGAACATGGTAAAAAAGTGGGTATATGTGGACAAGCACCGAGTGATGATCCAGAATTTTTACGATTTTTGGTAAAAGAAGGGATTGATTCGATATCTTTAAATTTTGATACATTTGCACGGGGTAGAATAAATACATGGAGAACTGAAATCATAGAATCTAAATTAAGCGGTGATGATAAGGGTAAATCATACCAACTTATCAGTCAATGTGATGATTTAATTGAAAAAATAAGGATTCCAAGGGGTAAATTAAGAAACATGGTAAGAAAATTGCGAAAAAATGTTGATCCTAAACTTATAGAATACTCGGAAGAATTTGATAAAATTTTCGATGAATTAGATTCCATTTCGTATGAATTTGTCAAAGAAATTGATAGAGAAGAAATTTCTGCATTCAATGAATTGTTTAATAAATATCATAAGCGTATAGAGGAATTTAGAGAAATTATCCCCAAAATTAGAAAAAATGTTCGTGAATATGGCATTTATTAAATAAATCAGTCCTATATTTCTATTTGTGCTTTTCATCTAATCAAAAGTTAATTTCATGAATATGGAAATGATTTTAAAAATAAAAAAAATTAAATTTTAGCAATAATTTTACGAATAAAGTTCCTTCTATAATATTTTATTTACTTGATTGCTAGCAAACATCATTTAGGAGATTATAATAATGTCAGGGGAAGCCAAATTTAGTGAAGACCTTCAAAAAAAATTTAATAACGTGGAAGTTTTGCTTAAAGGAATGATGAGTGATCGATCAGTTCCTCGAAATATAAAAAGAGTGGCTCAAAAAGGCATAAATATCCTTCATGAGAGTGATGAATCTCCTGGAATTATTGCTTCTAATATAATGTTTTTAGTTGATGATCTTTCTCTTGATCCTAATTGTCCGTATCACACGCGAAGTACCATTTACAGGATTCTTTCAATACTAGAAACTATTAAAGATTAATGCGAGATTCCTTTAAAAATCTAATACCCCAAATGTCTAAGATTTTTATTACTCATGTTCTATCGATTTAAAATAAAAGAAGTTATAAGAGAGTAATTTATAATTGCTATAAGGATAAACATGTTTTTTTTGAATAATAAATCATTAAGTATGATCTCATAGTAGACTAATCAAAAAGAACGTAACTTGAAAATGGAAGAATATCTAATATATGCAATAGTGTATACGGAAATAGATGACGAAATTGGTCCAACTCCTATAATCTGGGAACCGTCAGACTTATCAGAAGATATATTAATACATATAGGAATAAAATCAATTACTCTTTTGACCGCTGAGCAAGGATATATTCCTGAATCCATTGTAGTCATACCATTTCCTTCCATTGGATTAAAAGGCATTATTAAATACCTTCAATATGGTGATGAAGAACGAAGGGGAGGAGTTGGACAGGCAGCCATAACACTCTTATTTAGTGAAGTGGATGATCTTATTTTTTATAAAGGCATGGAAGAATTTGAATCAGTTTTTGACGAGATTGCACAGAATGTGATAAAAATTGAAGAGACGAAACAAGGCAAAGAACACGTTCTCAAAGAAGTGAAAAAGCTCCGAGAAGACATAAAAGAAATATTAAATGATTTAAGAATCAAAGAAGTAAAGCAGCAATCAGCCGAAGCATTTCCGGAAAAAGATATTGAAGAGAAAGGAAAAATAAACCTGGTCTATAAGGTTATAGTTTGCGGTGACCCAATGGTTGGTAAAACGTCTACTATTCTTAGATTTACTGAAAGTGCGTTTGACAGAAAATACATTCCATCCATAGGGATAAATGTAAGTGATAAAGTAATTAATATTAAAAATGCAAATATACAGCTAATTCTCTGGGATATCGCAGGACAAAGCAAATTCCAAACAATGAGATCTGCATTTTATAAAGGTGCCAGAGGGGTCTTACTCATATTTGATCTTACCAATCCAAAGAGTTTTGAAAATTTAAAGAAGTGGCATGAGGATATTAAAAAGCACTTGGATATTGAAGAAAAGCTAGTTGGATTCATTTTAGGCAATAAAAGTGATAAAGTTGAGCAACGGCAAGTTTCTTTTGCCGAGGCTAAAAAGCTTGCTGATGAGTTGAATCTGGAATATTATGAAATTTCAGCATTAACAGGTAGTAATGTAAATAAGGTTTTTTATAACGTAGCAGAATCCCTTTCTGAAAAGCATCTTTAATAATAATCGTGGCATAAAAATTAATCTCATTTTCCACCTATATAATTCAATATTGAATTACTGAATCAACCGTAATAAATTAAAAAAGAGATAAAAAAAATATTGTTTACCATTTAACGGTAATTGCTTTTTCGGGACATGCATCTACACATTTCAAGCATCTCATGCATACTGATGGCCATACTGGAGTTATGCGCCATACTTGAGGGTCTTTTGGATCTTCCTCCTCAACACCTAAAACATTATGCATTAAAAAAACGCACGGATCACATATTTTGAGGCATATGGTACATTCTCTTGGATCTATCCCTCCTTTATCCCCACATTTCGTATAATCAATTTTGATTTTTGTTTTATCCATCTTACCTCTCCTCGTCGATTTACTCATATCACCACCTAATAAGTACCATCCCATCCTGGAAATTCTTCTCGAGGGATGAGTTTTAAAGCATCATGCTTACAAGCGTGACGGCACACCCCACAACCGAAACATTTATCATAATCGACAATAACACGGTCCTGAGACGGAATATAGCGTAATGCACTGAATTGACACATGGCTACGCATTGTTTACAACCTTGGCATTTATCTTGATCAACCTGGATGATATATTCTGCTTTATAAAATGCCTTTAAACCAAAATCTGTCCTTAAACGAAGACCTCCACACTCAGGGCTCTCACATGAGCAAATCGCATTAATATATGGAACTGGCTGAAACCATACTGAAGCAATATATCCTTTTTTGTTATGTTCTTCCAATCGTTCCATGGCTGTTTCTCGATCTATTCTTACCACGCGATCCTTAGGAATGTAGCGAGGGATCTTTTCAATGATTTCAGAGAGGATCCCGAAATTTATGCAGCAACATTCTTTTTCCCCTCTTTGCATGTATCGACAGAGACAATAATTCTCAATGATTGGTTCTGCGGCTAATTCAGATAATATCAATTTTGCTTCTTCTAAAGGAATTGCCTGTCCAAAATGACCATCACCTCGGGCAGGATTTCTATGTTTTTTTTCACTATGAATCATGTTTTCGGCAGTTGCCCGTAAAAGCTTACCAAAAATGGGCATTTGCATTTTATATCCGAGACCAACTGAAGAGAATCCCTTAATTTTACGGATGAAAAGGTTTTCCATGCTTTTCCATTGCTCCTCAAGATAATCTCTCATGTCCTCCTCCGTGCTAATCTGATCTGCAAAATAATTCTTCGCATTTAGATACCATTTTTTCCCAGCACCATGTTTAAAACACCATTGACACATTGTAGATAACCTCTTTTAGTAATTTCTCCTTTTAACTTAATTTATTAATGTCCATCCCCTTTAAACAACAAGTAAATGAAACATATTTATTGATTGATGTTATTACATTCTATTTTAAGCTTTTTATAGTTTGAGATTATCATGATTAATTAAATAGGTTAAATGTAATTTTTTTCAATATAAAATGTTGATCAACTAAAAAAATGCCTATATTTAAAGAAGTAAATTTTCATTATTTCTACAAAAAAATAAAACTTAATTTCCACTAATGGTAAATGTCTTTTTCATTGCCTATTTGATTTGCAGTTGAAAAGATTTACTAAATTTAATGGTGAGAGATTTGTTAGATCAACCCCAACCTGCCTACATTTTCAAGATATGTTTATTAGGTGCTGCTGCTGTAGGGAAGACTTGTATATGCAGGAGATTGTGTTTTGATACATTTGACGCAAATACCAAGCTAACCATTGGTATTGATTTTTATACCTACAACTTGCCCATTATAATAAATAATGGTGAAAAGGAGTCATTCATCCGTCTTTCTATTTGGGATTTTGGGGGGCAAGAACAGTTCAAAAAACTCTTTCATTATTATATTAACGGGGTTAACGGGATTTTCGTGGCATTTGAATTAATTAACCTCCAAAGCTTAATCAATTTGGATTGGTGGTATGATCAATTAGCTGAACTAGGTTTTGATAAGGTCCCTAAAATCGTTATTGGCACCAAGCAAGACCTCGTTGAATCTACAGATCCAAAAGCAAAAGTCAACGATTTGGTCATCCGACAATTTCTCAAGAAACATGGTGAGAATGATTTCTTAAAAACATCTTCTAAGGAAAACGTGAACATCTTGAACAGTTTTAAAAGAATGACTGCGAAAATTCTTGATGATCATAATTTGCCTTATGAGACCTTGATATGAAGGTCCATTGAATGGTCCTCTTTTGTATATTAGATAATCAGAATATAAAGCAAGTTACGATATTCTTTTAAATAATATTGGCATTATTTTCATTAATAATTTTTTAATTTATAGTTAGAAATATCCAATGTAAGAAAGGTATTAATAATGCCAAATTCAAAATTTTTATCTGATTCTAAAAAATTAAACATTGCATTTATCTTGCTCCTGGTCTGCTCCACTTATATCATATTTAGTGGTTTACTTTACGCGATAGCAGCAACCATGATGGCTCATCACATCTCTTATACGGGTTTAACCATGGCAAACGTCAGAGCTTATAGTCCTAGATTAGCCCAGATGATAAGTATTTATGTGAGGTTCATGGGATTAGAATGGTTAAGTTTCGGTTTTTCTAGTTTATATATTCTCCTGATTGGTTTTAGAAAAGGAGAAAAATGGGCATGGTATCATAATTTAATAGGTGGAGCATTTATCCATATCCCGAATGCTACAATCACGTATATTGTCATAGGATTTCAATTGCTTTATTTTATCGCAGTATTGATTTTGGTTCTTTGGATTATAGCTTTGAGCATATCTTATAAAGAAATTTTTAAATAAGAGGAAAATCAACGATAAATCAAAAATTCTAACCAAATTCTTATTTTTTTTTTTAAGTAAAAAATTT
>SDNN01000286.1 GCA_004524425.1 Promethearchaeota archaeon | reverse complement strand
GCTATACATCCAACAACATCACCAGCACTTTCAGGAAGACTCTCTTCTATAGCCATATATCTATGCATTGCTTTTCGAACAGCATCAGATCTAGACACCTCCAATTTCTTTCGAAACTTCTCAAATTCTTGATAAAGAGTTTTAGGAAGCGAAACAGTAAAACGTTTGTATTCGTCACTCATTTCAATTAAATGCTTCTTAATTTACTATTTTTATTAATCTTACATTTTTTAAATATATTTGAGATGAAAATAATTTTTAACTGTTAATTGTAGATCATTTTTCTTTAAAATGAATCAAATAATCCTATGTGTCCTTCTATAGGCTTTTTAATTTTAAAACCTTGGTTATCGATAGCATATTCGATAAAATGCTTAGAATGATTTGAATCTCTCATTTTTAAAATACCTATACCACGAGTCATAAGCCCATTGTATTCAAAATATCTTAGTAAAATGATTGCATCAGCAAGAGTTGAAATATGACCCATTCCTTTATTAAAATGATCAGAAAATGTAGGAGTGGTGGTGGTAAAGATTGCTATAATATTATTTTCTCGAATGAAAAGAAAAAGATTAATGAGTGATTGTCTAAAAGTGAGGTAACTGGTTATTCTTTCTAAAGCAGAAATACTATCAATATAAATTCTATCAGGTCTAAAAGATTGTATTTTTGATTTCATATCCACAATAAGCTCTTCGATCCCTTGAGATTCTGGATAAACACAGTTCATAATAAATAAACCCTCATTTTCCTTCTTTTCTAAATCGATATCCCAAATACGTGCTTTCTGGAGAATTTGTTCTCGACTCTCCTCAAAATTGAACATAATGCACTTTTCTCCATTTTTTAAAGACCCATCTAAAATTTGAAGTGTTAATAATGTTTTACCTGTTCCTGTTTGACCAGAAATCAAAATTGATGATCCGTTGAAGAATCCACCCCCCATCATATCATCAAGTTCAATATAACCTGTAGATTTTCTTTCCCGCCTTATAGGTAATTCATTAGGATTTCTTTCAAATGAAATAATTATTAATCCTTCATTTTTTTTTATAGTAAAAGATTCTCTACCCTTTTTATGAGGTACTCCTCGATATTTTAAAATTTCAATTGTTCTTCTACGATGTTCTTCAAAAATAGTATTTTGGAGTAGGATTACGTTATCACTAACGAAATCAAGAATATTATAATGTGAATCTTTTCCAAATTCTTCATATTGTTCCATTGTAATGATAGAGGTTACCGATAATGATTTTAAACAGGATTTGAGCCTAATAATTTCCTTTCGAACAATTGATTTATCTGGAAATCTATTAAAAAGAACAGCGATAGAATCTAATACTACTCGTTTTGCATTCACTTTTTGAACTGCATTCTTAATTCGAATAATTAAACCACTTAAATCATAATCTCCTCTTACGAGAAAATCATCGTCTAGGCGAGGTGAAATATTAACAAACTCCCAAAATCCTGAATCTCTATATTTTTGAATATCAAATCCAAAATCCTTCATATTCATTATTATGTCCTCGGGTGATTCTTCAAAAGTGATGAAGACCCCAGGTTCATTTGAATGTTTTATTCCTCCAATAAGAAATTGTACGCAAAATGTACTTTTACCACTACCAGGAGTACCTGAAAGTAATGTCATCCTATTTTCCGGTATTCCACCCATCGATAAAATATCGAATCCGTCAATTCCACTAGGAATCTTTTTTATGCTTTTCATAAAATTCAAGTAATTTTTAGGTGAAACTTAAATTAAAAAATCTTTTTCAGAATTAGAAAAATCTCCTATAAACCTTCTGGTTGGTCCAGGTTGAGTTCTTACCAAAAAAGGTGTTGCTATAATTCCAACTTGTTCCGCAACGTGGGGATTATTCAATATATCAATAATGGTTAAATTATAATCAATGTTCTTTAAATTTTCTTTTAAATTATTTATTACTCTTTTAGATTTGAGCTCATGAGAACCAGCTAAAAATAATAAAAACGTAGCATCGGACATTTTAAGTTTTATATCCTTTTTTTTTATTAGTCATCCCTTATCATATTACCATAAAAAAAGATTTAAAAATGTTTCTTATGAAAATTATTGATAATTATATTAAATAAGATTAAATACCAAATGTTAATCTTTTATTTTAATTTCATAAAAGAAACTCTTATGAAGAGAAATTTAAAAGATAGGAATAATTTTTACCAAAATTTAAAAATCTTAAAATATCTAAAAATACTTCCAACAAAATATCATTTACTAATAAATATAGCAATAGGTACGCTTGCTTCGCGCCATTGAGCAATCTTTCCGGAAAATTCGAAATCCATACGTGATCTCCCGTGATCCCCTATAATAATCATTAATGACCCCTTTCTTAATTGTTTATAATTACTAAGTATCCATTTATCTGTTCGATTTATGAGTTTTTCAATTAATTCCTCAGGAGTCTGTTGCCTTAATCTTTGTTGCTGTTTATGAAGATTTTCAAAATCTAAATAATGCATCCAAGAGAGATCATAATTATTTATGGCTTTTGCTGATTCTATCCAGGTTGCCATATCAGTATCTTTTGCAATAGAATTAGTTCCCCCATCGTAACGCTCTATGTCTTTTTTACGTCCAACAAAACAAGTTTTTTTTCCACTTTCATTGATATATTTAAGTAAATGAAATCCATTCGGTTCGTATTCAAATCCACCGAACATTAATTGGTGAAGAACTCCCAAGGTATATGGATTCTTGGTACTTAAAAGAGTCATTATTTCAGATTTTTGGATCATAAACTCAGGCTTAAAATACGTAATTTCAAATAATCCCGCATTAGAGATTAAATTAATCGAAATTCGCTTAACTCCTTTATATCTTTCAGTAATCTCTTTGATTGGATGTGGAATAGTATTTGTTGGGGGATCCAAATCAAGCAATTTTATTAAAGTTGCCGGTAATTGAGAAAGATAAGCCTTTACAGTCTTTAATTCACTCATATTATAAGATCTCTTAATTATTGAAGATAGATTTTAATGTTAAATTACTTAATATTATAATAATAATCACACTTTAATTATTTTATTTAATCAATCTAAT
>SDNN01000285.1 GCA_004524425.1 Promethearchaeota archaeon | reverse complement strand
TGGAATCATCTGGGGAAGTGGAGGACGATATAAGAGTATTTTTAGATCTTAAAGGTGGTAAGTGTTTGGATATTAAAGTTTTACGTCCTAATGAAAATCCTCCTAGAGACACAATTCTTTCTCTAAAGGCTCCTATGTTAACTTGGAAAATGTTAGCCTTTGGAGAATTGGATCCAATAACGGGATTGATGCAGAATAAGTTAAAAGTAGATGGAGATATGGGATTAGCAATGCGATATTCCAAAGCCGCATTAGAATTAGCGAAATCAGTGGAAGATACAGATCGTACAATTTTAACTAAATATAAATTAGAATAAAAACTGAAAGAACAAAAAAATTAAATTACATATTTCTAATTCTTTTTCTTTTTACTTCAAAAATTTCTAAGAATAAAAAAAATATATGTAAAAAAATTAAAAATTAAAAAAGATATATTACGGATTTATATCGGTGAATTCCATGGGATTGGAATTCTCAGAGTCGCGTTAATTGAAATTCCTCCAAATTCAGTATCAAATATTAAATTATAACTAAGACTAGCATTAGTCGTGACCAGACCTTCTATATATGAATTATCCATGATTGCCGTAAGATTTTGATTAAAAACACCGTCAAAAGCACCAATTGACGCATAATGGGTAATGGCAGATTCCCCAATTTTAGTATCAGGAGGAAGCGCACTTTCATTATCGCTTGAGGTGACCCAGATCTCAGATTTAAGATTTAGATTGGTTAGAGGATAAATCCCTCCATTTGAAAGATCATAGGTTAAAGTGAAATTTAATTCATCTGGAGGATTATAATCATAATCATACGATACTAAATTTGGTCTAATCATTACTCCGCTGCCTATGATACTGAGTATCCAACCTACTAATATAAGACTTAAGATAACACCTACTATTTTGAATAGAAGGCTCGGTCTTGCTCTTCTCTTATATTCGGCAGAATCTTTAGTCACACCTCGTAATTCAAATGCTTCGAAGAGATATTGGAGACTTCTGACTCCCGATGATAATAATAATAGCCAAGCAATAAATTGTAACCCTAAGGAAACACTTAATTGTTGTGTTTCTATAGAAAAGTTCCCAAGATCAGCATTCGGATTAAAACCACCAAATATATAAAAGAGATAAACACCTGAGAATACAGTAATTAAAAACATAATAACTCTGTTTTTTGCTGAATCTTTTGGATAAGCTGCTTTCAAAACAGCTAAAAACACACCAACAACTCCAAATATTATTATCCCTGTAATAAATGATTGACTAACAGTAAATATACCAAAATAATCAAGTCCCAACAGAATACCAAGTGGAATTCCAATATAGAGTATCGCATATAGAATTGCATTGAGGATCATTTTACCGACTTGCATTTCCATTTTAAAATTCAACTCATATTTATTTTTGAAATTTTTTTATTGATACATTAAACCTTATTCAGAGTAATAAATATACGCTTTTTTTCTCAAAAATGAATTCTAAAGATTCATAATAACAAGTTAAATAAAATCTTAAGGTTTATTCTATAAAACATGTTGTAATTGCAAAGCTAAAAACAAATTAATTTCTTTCAATTTTTAAATTAAAAAAATTAATGGCATTTTCTGTCGTTTTCTCACTAACTATTTCTTGAGTGATATTGTGTGTGTAAGCTAAAGCTGCTATTGAATATCTCACATTTGAAGGCGTATTATAGGGACCTCTCTTATATGGATGTTGATAATAGCTATCTGTTTCCGTAACCAATGAATCTAAAGGAGAATCTTTTGTAGCATCCCTCCAATTTTTAAAACCGTAAGAAGAACTAGGTACAGATAAAGTAAATCCTTTCTCAGGTAAGATTTTTCCATATTCCTTCGGGCCTGAAAAACAATGAAACATTACTTTTTTAAAATTAATTTTATAATCGCTTAAAATTCTGAGTATTTCCTCAGTGGCTCCATCAGGTTGATTAAATCTATGGTTCGGGTGTTTTTTATCATATTCATTCTTAGTAGGATTTCGAACATGTAAGATGTAAGGTTTATTAAATTCTTTCGTGATTTGGAAGATTTTTTCTAATTCTTCAACTTGTCTATTTCTTTTTTCTAATGTTTTCGCGTGATGAAAATCAAGACCTATTTCACCTATACCTAAATATTTTCCTTGATTATCTCGTATATAATTTATCCATTGATTCCATATCTCATTGTATTTATTCTTAGGCGTATATGTTACAGTTTGTGGAGCCCATCCGCATGTGAAGCCATAGTTCTCATCAATATCTTCCTTAAATTTTAAAGTCATTTTAAGTGTTTCCAAATCAATGGTGCTTGTAATTAAATAAAGTCCTCCTTTATCAAAATAATCTAAGATTTGTTTTTTATCTGGAGGCAAACGATCGTTTTTTTTAGGGCGGGGGAAAGGGAGATGGCAATGTACATCAATAAAGTTTAAATCTTTTTTCGGCTCTGGAATATTTTCACTCTTAGACATAAAAAATTCTCTTTTCAGTTAAATTATTTAAAGAAATTATTATTAAATTAAATTCTTTTTGACTAATTCTCTAAATTATTTCTCTAAGATTCTAGAGATGTACTTTTAAATCTTTTCATTCAAGTATATTTATATATTCTAATTTCAATCAATACTTTGACTTTTTTAATAAAACTAAAATTCATACTTATCATAGATGAAGATGATGGAGTTTAAAAAAAATGATTGAAGAAATCATTAATAAAATTGAAGAATTAAAAAATCTGGAAAAAGAAATAGAGCCTAAGATCGATGAGTTAAATAGTCAAAGAGATAATGAAATAAAAAAAATAAATCAAAAATATGATGAAAAAATTTCTCATGTTTCAAATGAGGTAGAAACTTACCGGAAAAATTTGATGAAACTAATTTATGATTCATTTGAGAAGGCAATAATGAATGAGTTTGATGCAAAAAGAAGTACAAGCGAATACTCAATAACTCCTCAAATTAGAGAGTACAAAGAAGCTATGAAAAAAGTTGAATTCTTTCCTGAAGAATTAATTGAAAAATTAGAGAAAGTCATTGCACAAGAAGAACCAATTGAAAATCTTGCATATGATTTAGAAAAGATAGAAAGTCAGTATTTTT
>SDNN01000284.1 GCA_004524425.1 Promethearchaeota archaeon | reverse complement strand
TTTGGAACATGATTAACGATCCAATTGCAGGGCACATTTCTGACAAATCATTTGATTTCATGCGAAGGAGAGGAAAACGATTTACATGGTTTCTCATGGCTTCTATACCATGTTGCTTGGTTTTTATATTGATCTTCTTACCACCGACTACTAATGATATCTCATTGTTTTTATGGCTGCTTATTACTTTATGCTTATTTGATACTCTTTTCTCATTCACCATGATAAACTGGCAAAAAATATTCCCCGATAAATTTAGATCCCAAAAGGAACGAACCAAAGTTGGAGGAATCCAGATTCTTTATTCATTAATTGGTTTAATGTTGGGAATGATGTTGCCCATTTTATTTTTAACGACTGGACCTCCTGGAACCAATATTCCATCCTATCAAATTGTCGCTATTATAATTTCCATTATTTGCATCATAGTAGTATTACTCATTATACCTGGAATGCGTGAGGATAAGGTAATGATTGAACGTACTTTTAGAATTGACACGATAAATCAATCAACAAATCAATCAAGTGAACCCTTTTTCCAAAAACTTAAATTTGCTCTAAAACAAAAGAATTTTGTGGCTTATCTAATGGCCTACTTAGCTCAAACGACGGTTATGGTTTTATTACTGGCATCAGTTCCTTATTGGACGCAATACGTCACAGACGTTGGACAATATGTTGTTTTATTAGCTCTGTTTGCTTTTCTTTTAGCTAGTGTCATTTCAGCCCCTTTTTGGATTAAATTAGCGAGGAAATATGGAAACAGGATAGGATACATGTGCGGCACTTTGGGGTCTTCCATTTTTCTAATTATCACCATGTTTATCTGGGAATTTCCATATTTCCTTATCGGATTCATGTTAATCGGATTCAGCATGGGTGCCACCTGGAGCCTAATTTATGTAATGTTCTCGGACGTTATTGATGAGGCAATTTTGAAATCTGGAAAACGTGAAGAAGGCGTGTATTATGGATTCAGAACGTTTTTTGGTCGTCTTTCAATCGTGATTCAAGCAATAACATTTGGTATAATACATCCTCTTACTGGATTCAATCCCAGATCAGCCGTTCAACCGATAGAAGCTCAATGGGGAATCATGCTAGGCATGTTTGCGGTGCCAGCCTTACTATATTTTATAGGATTCCTCTTCATGTGGAGAGTTTGTGATTTAACACCAGAAAGCGTTCAAGAAAACAAGAATAAGCTTAGAGAGTTAAATATTTAATTTTTTTAATATTTTCTTTCACACTAATCATTAACTTTTTCTATATATATTTATTTAGACATTGTCTTGAATTTTAAAAATTTAAAAATTAAAGAAAAAGGGATTTTTTATAGAAGTATTGATGCGATTATATTTTCTATGAATCTACTCTTGTAATAGATCGGCGAATTCTCTATCTGAGAGAAAGCCCTTGACTTTCATTATTTCCTTAATCTGATCAATAAGATCGGGTGAAGAAACTGTTTCAGCGACCCTTGCTTCAAGCGAGTTTACTTTGTCGTTTAATTCATTTATCTGATTTATCTTGGACTCTACATTCTCCTTGAGAATCTCGATTTCGTGATTTTTATCCGAAACTTCCTTTTCCAAGTCAGATTTAATATTTAACAATGCCTCTTGTTGCTCGGAAGCTTTCTGATCAATTTCGGACTTGATTTTATTCAATTCATTTTCTTTTTCTATAATCTTCTGCTCAAATTCGGATTTTTTATTTGCAATTTCCTTCTCTTTTTCTGAAATATCTTGCTGTAGCTCATTAATTTTATCTTTGAGGTTTTTGGAATCCGATTGTGTCTCTGAAAGCTTATTTTCTAATTCGTTTATTTTGCTCTCTAAGCTGGACTTTTCTGAATTTGTAGCATTAACAAGCTCTTCTTTATCTTGAAGCTCCTCTTTTAAAGAAGAGATGTTCTTATTTGCTTCATCTAAACTTTTATTTGTGGTTGCTAATTCATCTTTAGTGGAGTTCAAAGTGCTTTCCAATTCATTTTTGGTTGATTTCAACTCGTTAGTGATTTTCTCTAATTCATCTTTAGTAGATTTTAACTCATCTTTAGTGGTTTTAAGTTCGGTTTCAAGATTATTAATTTTGGATCGAAAATCTAGTAACATTTTGCCTTCTACCTTTTGTTTAGAATCAGGTTTAGACTCAATCTTGGACCAATCTAGACTAATATATTTTCACCTTTGCTATTTTTTTATGACCACATTAATTTCAATCATCAATATTAAATATTATAATATGAGTTTTATATTTCCGTTGTTTTTTAAAAGTTTAGATATTAATTTATTTATTGATTTTATTAATTCTAAATGAAAATTTAAATATATTACGATAGGACGAATTATTAATTTAAATGTGAGAATAAAATTTATACAGATTAGAACCCTAGGTTTTTTTTTCTAAGCTTCTTGATATGTCTTTCGTTTAAATTAAGTTCCTTGATTAATAGGCAAATGCTTTCAATGATTATTGCTTTTCCATATTTCTCATGAAAATTGTCTATTGTGTTTTTTACAAATTTTTTGGTATTAGATTTCTTCTTTAAATCCAATTGGGTATATTCTTCATTCATTTGGCTAAAGGTCAAGATTTTCCTTTTTAAAATCTTTTTAAAATGTGTGTCATAGAATCTTGCTAATTTGTATCCATTATATTCAACACATAAAAAATTCCAATTAGGTATTTCAACAAAATTTGAATTTCGATAATAAAAATAATCAAAGCCTTTTTTGATGATTTTTGAAGTCTTTTTATCAGGTAAAGAATAATGCAAACTGAATGGATTAGAAATCGTGATTTTGTGCACATAATCATGAATATTAATATAATACACGCGACCACCATAGAGTCTGTGAAGAAATTTCTCAGCAATACTAATTTTAATGTTTCTCTTATGTTCAGGATATTTAAATTCAGCTACAACGCTTCCTTTTCCATGAAGTATCCATAATACGTATTTTCCCAGCTGATTATATTGTAAAGTTCTGTCTTTAATTTCTTTATGAGAAATTCCTGAATGCTGTATTTCGACAACGACTTCTTTACCATCTTTTAGTTTAAAAAAAATATCTGCAATTCGGGTTTTAAAATTTTTTTCAATCGATCCT
>SDNN01000283.1 GCA_004524425.1 Promethearchaeota archaeon | reverse complement strand
TAGCATAGTGAGCAATCCGATTTTTTGCTAAATGGGCACATTGAGATTCTGCAGAAGCCGGTGATGAGATACATGGAACTCCAAGTGCATTCAAGAGCGTTTTTGATTCTAAAATAATGTTTGACCATAAAAATTCCTTACTCAATGTAATATTTCTGGCCAGTTTAGTATTTCCTCCTTTTAACGCATTTTCATACATTTGTTTAGTGAATCTGAAGTCTTTAAGATAATCTTTAGTTACAATGCGCTTTAAATCAGATTCTCTTCCATCAAAACAAAAAACAGGTAAAATACTTCGACTATAAAAGAAATTAATTCTGTACAAAAGACCATATAGATGCGATATAACTCTTTGAGTTCGATCGGTCATTAATTTTTGAGAAGATTGACCAGTATTTTTATAAACATAATTTATGAAACTGAAAATAATATTTGGAGCATCCACTGCGATTATTTTCTTTTTAAGACTTGAATAATCAATTTTTCTCCTTATAACAAGCTCTTTTAATTTAACTCCCACAAATATCTCATTATTTCATCCTTATTTAAAAGAAAAATGATAATTCAAGCAGAAAAGATAAAATACACTAATTTTTATTTCTCAAACTACAACATCAAATTATTCACTCATCATCTAAGTCTGAATTTAAAACTTTAGTTAATTTCAACTTCTCTTCTATAGAAAGAATTTGATCCTCATCAAAAAGCTTAAAATCGCGTTTCTCGAATTCCAGACGACACTTTGGGCACTCAAAAGTATCTCCATAATTAATAATCTCATCATTGTGACATCGAGGGCAACGATATTTTTTTTTCATGATTACATTTAAAAAAATTTCAAGGCTCTCTTCTGGGCTGATTATATAAAATATATTTTACAATTATATAAATTTCCTCTCATCATAATCATTAATTCAAAAAAAAAAATCAAGCCTTATGCTTAAAAACAAGAAAAACTTAATTAAAAAAGAATAAAGATTTAAGTTTTTAATAATGATTTTGCTGAAACTTGCCATTCATTAATCTGCTTTTCTGATGCTCCATTAATTTTTTGGGCAATTTCTTCTGGATTTGCAGAAATTAAATCATTTATGGTCGAAATCCCTTCTGTTTTTAAGTTATCAGCCATTCCTTTTCCTATGCCTTTAACTTTGGTTAATGAGATTTCATTAGTATTCTGAAGATTTTCATTTTCTTCATATAAATTTTCAATTTCGAATTTATCATTTAATCCGTCTAAATCAGGTAAGTCAACTTTATCAGTATCAGCTATCCCTGCACTAGTGATATAGAATTCACATTCCTCAGGCGGTAAGTCTGGTGCATCTACAATTACAGCTTTTCGCTTCAGAGAATTATTAGATGAAAATCCTTTTGTTTTAAACATGACTCTAAAATGACAACCATGAGCAACAATATTCCCTCCTATGGCATCATTGGCTGAAAACATACCCATCATCTTGGTGGCGACTTGATTCGTCAATAATATGGCACAATTATACGTTTCAGCGATTCTTGATAAGCTATGTATCATGTTATTGAGCACAGACTGTCTTCTTGCCAATGAGCCGATACCAACATATTCGTTTCGTAACAAAGCCATTAGGCTGTCTAGCACAATTAATCTCACGCCTCTTTTCTTACAGAGAGATTCTGCCTTCATTATCATCTGAATTTGATGATCTGAACTATAGATTCGCCCATGGAACATTCTTGAAAGCACCTTTTCAGGATTAAGTCGATATCTTTTAGCTATTCGCTTTATTTTTTCCTTAGAAAAGGTATTTTCAGTATCTATGTAAGCTACTGAACCTTCAAGCCCCCCTTTTCCTTCAGGTAATTGAACGGTTACGGATATGGTATGAGCTAGATTTGTTTTCCCTGATTTAAAAGGACCGTAAACTTCGGTTAATTTTCCCGTTTGAATCCCACCCCCTAAAATTCTATTTAATTCCAATGACCCAGTATTAATGAATTCGACATTCTCATCTAATTCAGTAGCAGATACAAAATCTGTCATACCCAATGCATTTCTAGCATTCCAAATAAGCTTTTTTGCTGTTTTATCTCCCAAACCATCAATATCTGAAATATATATAGCTGATGACATTGCTAATGCTTCAGCTGTACCTATCCCACTCTCTTGGAGTAATTTGATCTGGCGTGAATTAATACCTTTAATTTGGCTAAGATCTGACAATTTTGGTTCACTTATTTTATATTATTTTAAATGCATTTCAATTCAATTTATTTAAAGAAAAAAAGAGATACTTGAAGATTAATCCATTCTCTCCTAGAATCTACTATATTGATAATTCTCATTAAAAGTGCTTCAGAAGGAATAATGAAAAAAAATTTGGATTATGAATATATTATTCATATTCCGCAATAAATTCCACTTTTTTTACGAATTCTTGCGGAGTGATTCCATGTAAGAGTGCTTGGTGCAATAACCTAATGTTAATGCTATCTAATTTCATTTCATCACCATCATTTTCAAAATGATTTATTAAATTTCCTAAAACTTCCAAAATAGAAAATTTTAATTTTTTAGTTTTTCCAAAATAACCTCCAAATAAGAAAAAAATAGATATTACCAATTCAATATCTTCTTCAGAAAATCTCCTGCTACAATCTTCACAAATAAGATTAAAAGAGCACTTGGATTGAAAATAATTACTATTTTGGTTAATGCATTCATGACATATAGCACATTTTAATCTTCTTGAACCTGATATATCTTGGGAATTCTTATATTTCATTGATTAATAAATATTGCAGTTATATTTAAAGAAAAACTATTTCTGGATAATTAGAATTTATCCTTTAAATATTTTTAAAAACAAAACCATGATCAAGTATTTGATATTTTAACATGAGTCGTTGATTCTCATTTTTTATTTCCATAGTTTTTCCTTTAAATAGATTGGAATATTTTAAAGTAATTGTAATATTTTCAATTCTATCATATAAAACATGGAGAAAAGCTAAATTTTTACCGGTATCTGGATTGTAAGAGACTTCATGAATGATAATAGGAATTATGTTTCTAACTTGGCAAAAAATGATGAGAGGAAGCACTTGTAAATTGAAAAAACTATTCATTATCAAATATCTGTTCTTATTATC
>SDNN01000066.1 GCA_004524425.1 Promethearchaeota archaeon | reverse complement strand
TTCTCCCTAAAAAAACTATCAATTTCCTTTTGTATTTCATTGCATTCCTCTTCTTCCATGCATTCATGATCCATGTTATTTATTACTGAAATCTCTGGAATAATATTAGAGTCAGCGAATGTTTCTTGTACCTCCAATATGGGCGTTATTTTATCTTTATCACCTATTATGACTTTTAGTTTTTTATTTTTTAGATTGCCAATAAAATGATTAATTTGAAGGTTCCTTTCAGACAATTCATTCTTGACCTCCATGATGAATCTAATAGTATTTTCTATACCCCTCACGTTTCCTGGAAGAAATTTATTGATATAGTTCAATGCTTTTTCAAATTCGGGATTATACACATGTTTTTTAAGATCTAATATAGGGCTTAATAATAATAAGTTTTTTATTTCATTCACTTGTGAACAAATAAGCAAGGCAATATAAGCACCAAAATCATGGGCTATGATATTTATGTTATTTAAATCAAATATTTTCTTTTTCGACATTTTATTGACGAATTCAATAACTTGCAATGCATCAGAGATTTGTCCTTTTATTGAAACGTTTCCGTCACTAAATCTATAACCTCTAAAATTAAAAATAAGAAATGAATATCCTCTTTTTAAAAGGAATTCAAAATTCTTTACTATTTCTTGTAATGGAAATAATTGAGGAAAACCATGAAAATACAAAACCAAAGGATAAGGCTTTTTAAATCTTTCTGGCGGAAAATAAATTAATCCCTTCATAATTTCTTCATTAATTTCAATATCCATTTCCACCACTTCATAAGGTCCGTCAAATTGAGGTTCTTTAAATTCCAATTAAATGACCTTGACCGCTGATAAATTTTAATCAATAATTTTATCTTTCTTATTATATTGTTTAATTTATATTAATTTAATATTTTTATTAAAAAAGGATGATAATTGAAGATTGGCACACGCATAGTGAAATTTGCCATCATGCTGTAGGTTCGGTTGAAGATTATATCAAAAAAGCAGTTGATCTCAACTTAAACACAATTGGTATATGTGATCATTTTCCTTATGAATTTTTAAGGGACATTGAGAGAATTCCATACGATCAATATGCCATGAGTTTAGATCAAATAACAAGTCATTTATTAAATGTAGAAAAGTTAAGAGAAAAGTATAATCCTGAAATAAAAGTAAAAGTTGGGTTTGAAATTGACTATTTTGAAAAACAGGAAGATTCACTTAATAAACATCTTGACAAGATCTTAGATAAATTGGATTACATCATTGGTTCAGTACACATACTAAATTTTAAAGACAATAGAGGTGCGTGGGGTTTCGATGATAGCCGATTTAGAGAAGATTATAAATATTACGGACCAGATGAGGTCTATTTAGAATATTATAAAACCCTTCAAAAGATGTTAGATTCTGATAAGTTTAAATTAGATATTGTAGGGCACTTTGATTTACCTAAAAAGTTTAACGACTTTCCTGAAAATAATGATATGATTTTTGATGAAATCATGAAAACGTTAGAGATGATTAAAAGAAAAAATATCGTAATGGAGATAAATACAGGAGGGTTAAGGAAAGAGGTTAATGAACAATATCCTAGCGAAAGGATAATTCGAAAAATGCAAGAACTTGAGATCCCCATTCTCTTAGGTTCTGATGCTCATGCCCCTGAAGAAGTTGGCTGGGCATTTGATAAGATATTGATCCTAGTGAAGAAAATAGGATATAGACAATTGGTTCATTTCAATAAAAGAAAAAGGACTTTTGTAGAAATTTAGGGTAAATAACAAATTAAAGGGAGTGAAAAATGACAAAGAAAGATAAATGCGACATTTGTGGAAGAGAATTGGTATATGTTACAATTCCAGGAGAAACTAAAGATCTTGAATGTGGATTTTGTGGAAAAATTTTTAATAGTAATGTATTTTGTGAAGATGGGCATTATATATGTGATTCGTGTCATGTTAAAGAACCAATTAAAATAATTGAGAAGATTTGTAAGACAACGGATATCAAGGATCCTTTTTTATTAGCTGAAAAAATAATGAAACACCCAAATTTTAAATCCTATGGTCCTGAACATCATGTTTTAACTCCTGCAGTAATTCTAACAGCATTAAAAAATAATGATATTAAAAAACCTAATGGGGAAAGAATAACTTTTTCTGATATTCAAGAAGCCATTAGAAGAGCTTCTAAAATACCGGGTGGATGGTGCGGATTTTATGGATCTTGCGGGGCTGGTATGGGCTCTGGAGTTGCCATTAGTATTTTTACTGGAGCTGATCCCACAAAAAATAAATCAAGAACGCTGGCAAACAAAATGACTTCTCGTTCATTAGATAAGATTGCTGATAATTTGGAACATTGCTGTAAGAGATCGGTAAAAATATCAATTTGCGAAACGCTTTCTTTCTTAAAGGAAAAATTTGATATAGATTTGGATTACACTAATAAAGAGTGTTCCTTTTCGAATATAAATGATAAATGTGAAGGAATAAAATGCCCCTTTTTCTAAAGAATGCGAATCTGAATTAAAAAAATCCTATATTTTTCGGCTCCTAAGCCAGCTTTCCATTACCAATGGATTGAGTAGCTTAATGTGGATGGGATCTCTTGTTTTGAAAACCAAGTAATTACTTTCTTTTTTACCCTTGAAGGCCATTAGCAGATATTCACCATCTCTATTCATGACATATCGATCTATCCCCTCGAAATGTCGTAAGGATATGTTATCAAGTGATTGATACTCTTCCGATAAATCGATATTATCCTCAATTCCGAGATCAATCTCACACGCAATTTTCATTGAGACGGATGATCTCACTTCATAGAGATGCAAATCATTCAAGTCTTCAATTTTTGGAACAGTGATAATTACATTGTGTAATGCATTTTCTAAGATTGATTTCATTTCGCTTAAAATTTCGTCTCTCGTGATTTCAATCTCTGTAAAATCAATGATTTTTGTTCCAGAAGTACTAAGACTATCTTCGTGCAGTTTTTCGTTCTCCATCTCTAATTTTTCTAAATCCTCGTCTGCTTTAATCAATTCCTCGTTTAAAATATCTATTTTCTTTGTTAATTCAGCTATTTCTTGATCTTTTTCAACTATGATATCTTCATCAACCTTGGACTCTTCGATGTCCTTGATTTCTTCTTCTTTTAATTTTATTGTACGCTCTAAGGTTTCAATTTTAGTATCTTTACTACTAATAGTGCTCTCTAAGATTTTGATTTGATCATCTTTTAATCTTATAGAATCCTTGATTGTCTCTATTTGATCTTTTAGCATTTCTAATTGGTTTTCCTTGAGCTTGATGGAATCTTCTAATGTTTTTATTAAATTGTTTTTAGATTTTAATTGCTTTTCGAGATCTCTAATTGATTCAGTTTCACTTTTAAGATTCGCTATTGAATTACTTATTTCTTTTAACTGCTCATCTTTGATTGTGATTTGTTCTTTTAAATTATTTATCTGGCCCTCATTATTTTCAATTTCCTCTTTTGCAGTCTTTATTTGTTTCTCCTTATTTTTGATTTCTTCCTTTGCGCTCTCTATTTGTTCCTCTTTAATTCTAATTTCTTCCTTTGCGCTCTCTATTTGCTCCTCTTTAATTTTAATATCTTGCCTTAAGCTTTCAATTTGCTTATCTTTCGTTTCAAGTTTTTTTTGAAATTCTTCGCTCTCCATCATAAAAAAAAGATTTTTCTTTTTTAATTATTTAACTCAAAAGCTTTACTTCATATTCTGTTTAATTCTTATTAAACATTCTACTTAATATTAATCTAAAAAAAATCGATATATTTAAACTAATTGATTCCAAAATCATTCGAACTATAAGCCTTGTATTTAGTTTAAATTAAAGTTCATAAATATTCAATATACTTCATTTTTGCTTTTACATATCTTTATAATTATCAAATCTTAATATTATTACATGGATAGACCTGATTTCGATCTTAAGCAATTAGAAACAGATATCATCAATCTAATTGAAAAATTTTCAAATGAGGAACCTGCCATTTTAGGGATAAACGTAGGGACACACGGGGGAACATATCTTGCTTCTCATTTCAAGGAAAAAATAAATTTAAATAAATTCGAGATTTCTGCAGCCTCATCTAGCCTTTTATTTTTATCATCAAAAACTTTAATGGGATCATTGATGCAAGAAATCTCATATAACTTGATAACAGGTAAGGATAAAATTATAGTATCTCTCTTAGCCGAAAATATTACCATGATCTGTTATCTCAATAGGGAATTAGCTGAACTTGAAGGTTTGAAGAGTATTGTTTCCCAATTAAAAAAACTAGCCTTACAAATTTCTGCATTTGTAGAAACTTCTGAGATCATTAGGGAAGAAATATTTGTAGCCGTTAAAAGGGCAATTCCATCTGCGTTAATGATAGCCATCATCACAAAAGAGGGTTTACCCATTAAGATTCAATCAACCATGGCTGAACCGGTGATTTCGGCAATGATTTCAGCGCTTTATAACCTGTCTGATGTGTTGTTAGAATCTCCACAAAACCTTGAATATTCTATTATTGCAGGGGAAAATGGTTCAATTATCATTCATGAATTAGATAAGAATAGAATTCTATGTGTTGCGGTTCCAGAAGCAGATGAGAGCAAACTAGGTTCATATATAGCTAAAATCAAGAACCAAATCAAGTAACCATTCATTCTTATTCCATTATTTTCCTTATTTCATCAACAATTTTTAAAGCTCCAAGATAGGAATCTGCGAAATTGGTTGCTTCGTATAAAACCGTGCAGACAGGTTCGTGCCTATAAACTTTTTTGTTAATATTGGTCTTATCATGAACATGATTCAATTCGTTAATTTTCTTTAGATGATGAGGTTCTAAATCTTTAGGAGCAAAAATTATTAATTTAGTAGCAAAAACTTGAGGGTCACTATTTTTGATGATTTTTTTAACTTGCTTCCACCTTGTTTTGTCAAAGCTTTGCACGTGTAAGTTCATTAAATTGAGTTTTAATGCGGTTTCAGAAACTCTGATCGAACCAGGAATTCGCGGATTGATTTCCATTAAATAAGGGTAATGATTTTTTAAGACGAAATCAAAACCATTTATGCCTTTTAGTTCAAGTTTTTCAACTAAAAACTTGCTAATTTCTATTATTAATTCATGATCCTCTTCATTTATTTCTGCAGGCACTAAATTACCGCAATAAATGAATTCCTTAGGAGTGTATACAAAGTTCTCACCAATGATTTGACGATTAATAGAAACTATTTCACACTCTTTTCCATTTGATATTGTCGTACAACTTACAGGAGTTCCTTTAATGTATTCTTGTATTAACCAATTCGAAGCTTGAGAAGTTTTATTATTCATGGAAGAAATTAAAGAAGTAAATTTTTCCATGTTTTCAATTTTATGAACATTCATTCCTCCTGCTCCCCTTTTTTTTTTAAGAACAAAAGGAATTTTGATATTTGGTGTAGTAATTTCCCAATCTGTTAAAGAACAGGTGATAGGAACTTTATATCCATGTGTATCTAATATTTCGAAAACGAATAAAATATCTCGTGCTTTTCTGATAGATTCTATATCATTATTTAAATTTGAAATCAAATAATTATTAATTTTAATCCATTCGAGAATTTTCTCACGTTCCTCGAAATTGTCGTCTAAACCACTTCCAATGATTAAATAATTTATTTTGGGATGCGTTTGCAAGAATTTTAAAGCAAATTCTACCAAATAAAAAGCATAATTTTCCTTTATATCATGATAATGTGCATTTAATTCGTCGCTAATGATTAAACAATCTTTAACGAAAGGATAAAGATCTAAATCCCCGAAAAAATCAATGGAATAAACTTCAAATCCTGCCTTATTGAGGGAATATACCAATGGTCTAGTATTAAATCCTACAACTAATACAGACTCTGGATTTTGAGACATCAATTGAATAAGGATCTTCATCTATAAAGAATTAATGGTTGAGATCGTATAATAAAAAATGCTCACAGGATTTTCTTAAGTTCAAGCATTAAAGCAGAAGGATTATATTTATCAAATTGATATATTTTTGCATTGGAATGTATTTTAAAATTTTGTTTAATTTGCTCTGCTGAATATGTATGAACTCCTAAAGCTCTAGTGGCGTAAGATTTTTTCGGTTCCAAAACTACTAAATGCACTTTTTGTTTCGATAATTTTTTTGTCAATTCCTTTAATTCTTCAGTAATAAGAGTATAATCGTGTTCCACTTGTGCTACTAAATTAGGATGCTTCACGGAAATGTTTGCTCCGCAATCCGAACAGACAAAAATAACAGGTACGATGTTTTTATTTTTCATTTTTTCAATTTTAATTAGTTCCAAGCACTTAATTAATGCTGCAGCCATGGGAGTATAAGACTTTCCTTCAATATTTTTAAGTTTACTTATAGCGCTCTTGAAATTAACCGTGGGTTTTTGAAGAACAATTGCCTCTTTACCTCTAAACAAAATTAAACATAATTTGTCTTTTTTTCTATAGCCTTCTTTTTGTAAACTTAATATTACATCCGTCATCTGCTTTATAACATAGTACATGGAAGCAGAACTGTCAAGAACAAAAAATAAAATCAGTGGCGCCCTATATTCATAAATCTTGTCCATTAGATCATATTTATTAAAATGTATGGGAAAATTGATATTGGTTTCATTATAACACACATTTTTCAAATAATTTCTGATGGTTGCATCCAGAGCGATACTTTTTGGTTCATTAATGGGAGTTCTATAGGATACATACCTGCCTTTTTGCGAAGATGCTACTTTAATTCTCCTTCCGATGCCCCTTCCGCCATAATCTGAAATTTTTCTCTCTTTCCTGATATTATCTAATATGGAAGTCATTTTTTTTTCCATCTTATAAATGAAAGGAATGACATCTATATTGGTATTTGAAAGATTAAATTCATCATCAATGGGAATATCCTTAACTTTCCATCCTTCAGCAGGGCTAGCTTTTCTTTTTTTTTCATCTGGATATTTGGGAGGGGGTAGTTTTTGTTCCTTAGTTTCTGGAATATCAACTTTATCCGGGTCTATTGATTGTCTTTGGAATTCTTTTTGAGGCGTGTCATCATGTTTTAGTGGACCCTCAGTATCTTTATTTGGTTGATAAATTTTAGGATCCTCATACGCTTTTTCAATCTTTCCGTAAACTTCAGCTATTTTCCCCTTTATTTCCTCTGGAGTTAACTCGTAGTGTAGAGATGCTATTCTATGTTCAAATACCAGATCCATTGCCATGGTGAGGTCTTTCATTGAGATTACTTTTCTATTATTAAAAGCCGCATTAGCTCTTGCACATCTGATAAAGGTGATATCTGCTCGTTGAGAAAAGATTCCTAAATCATTTACGATTTTTGAAACTAATTCATAAATCTTAACCGGAATTTCAACTTCATTAATAATTTGGCGTGCCTTGATTATTTTTTCTTTCAGTACTTCTTGTTCATCTTGAAATTTTTTTATGAAATCTTTCGGATTATCGTTAAATTCAATAACTCTTCTTGTAATTTCGGCACGTAAAGCAGGTTCTCGTGGTGCTTTAATCTTAACTTCTAATCCAAGACGATCAGCTATTTGAGGCCTTAATTCTCCTTCTTCTGGGTTCATGGATCCTACCAGCACGAATCTAGAGGGGTGAGCTACGGAAATACCTTCTCTCTCGATTATATTTATTCCTGAAGCTGCAGAATCTAAGAGTACATCGATAATATGATCTTGCAATAGATTAATCTCGTCAACATATAAAATTCCGCGATTGGCTTTGGCTAATAATCCTGGATGAAGCTCTGACGTGCCTTCTGTGAGTACTTTATCAATGGAAAGACTTCCACAGACCATGTCTTCCGTAACTCCCAATGGTAAGTTAATTAATCGCATTTCCTTGACTTGAGTTTTTAATTCTCCCTTCTCTTTTTTTTTTCTACATTCAACACATAAGTCATCTAAATTAGATTTAGGATCACAAGCAAATTGGCATCCTTCAATTACTTCTATTTTGGGCATGACTTCTACCAGCGAGCGAACTGCTGTAGATTTCCCAGTACCTTGATGACCAGATAATAACACACCACCTATTAAGGGGTCAATGACATTCAGGATCAATGCCATCTTCATCTTATCTTGGCCAAGGATCGCAGGAAATGGAAAGTTAATTCTCTTCATTATAACCGGTATTTAAAATCTTCTATAGTGTAATAAAACTTTAATGAAATAGCTTTCTATAAAAAAAAAAAGGAAATCAATTAAAGATTTTCCTTACTGTAAAATTCTTAAAATTAGGTTTTTAGAATAATCGGAATAAGTTGAAACTAATAACTTAGAATTTGTTAGAAATTTCATTCAATCTTTCATCCAACTTTGAAATGGTCTGATCCCATCGCGATAATATTTCATGAACCATTGGTATGGTTGTTTCTCTTTCTTTATACTCTAAAAAATTCATGTATTCTTTAATATTTCCAACTTTTATGAATGTTTCAGCCACAAACCTTCTAATTTCTTTTTTCTGATTGTCTAGTACTTCTGGAACTCTATTCCTCTCACCTTGCCTTATTAAAGTTTTTAGATACTCTTCAGTTCCGATTATTAAGGAATTTAATCTGGTAATCCTCTCATCAATGAAAGATTCATATTTTTTAAATAAATCGTCTTTTGGAAAAAAATTGGTAATATCTATGATAAATTTTTGAGTTTCTTTGACTAATTCTTCCATATTGTCGAAACCTTCGATTCTATAGTCAACTTCTATAAAATTACTTTTTTCATCATTCCCATCTTCTAGTCTAAAAATCTTGAATCCCGGATCATTTTTTAATTGCTTTACGGGATCTCCCATCTTTTCTCCTGCTTCTATTTGTCTAGTAAGTCTTTCAGGATTAAAGACTAAAGCTATGGCTAAAGGATTATTACTCTGATAAAATACGGTAGTTCGTCTATCTCCGAACTCTGATAGCATTACTTTAAACCCTGGATGTGAATGCCACCATCCAATAACGAATTCACCCTTATTGAATGCTTGTTCATCGATGATTGATAAGGATACCATGTCCTCATCCGACCACACATACTTATCTACAATTGCTTCTGGGTCATAAGTCTGATGCATTATTGGATGAGCCTCTGAAATTATAACATTGCTTTCCCTGTTTTTTTCATTTTTACCTATGAATATTCCACTCACTTCGAGCCATTTATCTCTTGGAATTTTTTGATTAGCAAAGCGGACACATGCGGCCACTACAGTTAAATATGCCTTTTTCGGAATTATGACAGTCATTTTAAGCAAAAATTTTGTTATTAAATATCATTTTAAAAATCATATCTAAGAAATCATATTTATGCTTTATTTAATCGAAATGTTGAATATTTGCACTTTCACAAGACATGAAATTCTTGGGATTATGATAAGATTCCAAGTAAGAAATAAAATGAATTTAAAAGATAAATAAATATATAAGTCTTTATTCTAATTAAAATTATAAGTTCATAAGGAATACCATTTAGATTATTTAATATATTTAGTAAAATAAGGTGTATGATTATAACAGAACAAGGATTCATACCTTTAACCTCACAGCTCGGCATTTCTGGAACCTCTTATAGACTTCAATTAGGATTAATTAATGAAAAATGGGCTTCACGAATTATGAAAGGTAAAGATGTGATTGATTCATATGTCTATAAAGAAACAGAAATATCTGGCGAATTTCCCAATCAGAATTATATAGTAGGGTGGGTTCTCAGGACCGTTGCAATCCCGAACATCAATCCTCATCAAATAATGAAAACTGTACAAGCATTAGTTAAACAAGCTGTACAGAGGAGGAGTGAAAAGAGGATTGTTGCTCCAGTCGAAGAGACTCGTAAAGTAGAATTGGAAAAAGTACCTCAAAGTGAAATCAAAAGACCCCAATCGAAAGGATGGGTTAAAGAGGAGGGAATGGTGACTGCTCAAGAGAAGGAAGAAGAGATGCGCCAGGCGTTTCAAACTAGAATGGCAGCTAAAAAGGAAGAGGAGGCAGCAAAAGCAGCCCCAACGATGAAATCGTCTAGAACATTACCATCCATTCCAGGAGGGGCTACGAAGGAAAAAGAAGCTCCTGTAAATGAAGAGGATAAAGTTTTCTGCCCTTATTGTGGAAAGGATCTTTCATTTAAATTTTGTCCCTATTGTGGAAAGCCACTTCCTCACAAGTGAGATATAAATGAAAATTATGGTTAATTTTTGAACCATTTATTTATTTTCATTAGATATTAGCTATTCAATTAAGTTTTTAATTATATTTTAATTAAATTCTTAGATTTTCAATCAATCTCTAAGAACAAGTCATTATAATGATAGGCATCCATTATTACTTAACTATATAAAAGTTAAAATATATTTCATTTTAAGTACTATATTCAAGATTTAAATCTTTTAATTTTTATATATATTAAAATAAACTGAATCTTTATTTAAGCAATTAGTGAGAAAATTTGAGTAAACGACGCTCCAAAAAAGAAACGGATGATGAGCTAGTAATCATTAAACCAAATGCGTATTATAAAATGCTGGTTCACGTTCTAAGATTTGGCAATAAGGTTAGAGATCCGAGAAAATTTAAGGAAGTAATGGGAATTCTTATTGGTCATTTAGAAGATTCGAAGGTTATAGTCGAGGATGCTGTTCCTATTTCTCATGGAGGTTCTATAGAAGTAGCATTTTCAATGGAAGACTATCCAACTTTCGCAAAAATAGATGAAGAGGCATTTAGTCAAGGTAAGCATTCAGTAGGCTGGTATCATTCACATCCTGGTCTACAGATCTTCTGGTCTTCTACTGACGTACAAAATCAATTATTTTGGCAGACAGACCAAAATCCTCATGGAATTGGAATAGTATTTGATCATACTTACTTGGATAATGAAGGGGATTTAGGATTCAGGACTTTTAAACTTGAGGATCATGAAAAGGGAATGAAATCAGGATATTATGAAGTAAAAACCATTGTTGAGCCACCGGATAGTGTAGAATATTACTCAAAACTGATGGATTTGATTAATAAAATACATGCCAAAGAACCCTTAATATTAGAAATTAATGAAACACCCGATCCATTCGGTGAGATATATTTTCCCGATCAAAATGAAATCTTGGTAAAAAAACCAGAAATTAATACAGATATCTTAATAACGAATTTAAAAGAGGGTATCCTTCAATTTTTAGATTTTTCCATCAATCCATTAGCTGAGCTCCTAAATAAATGGAGTCAAAAGATTGTAAAGAATATCATGGATAATAATGTCCAAATGAGAAAGGATCTTATTACTTTAAAAGACAATTTAACTCAGGGGATTCACCAAATACAAAATAAAGTTAAAAACATTATTAAAGATCAGTTAAACGAAGTTGATCTCTTTATTGATGATAAATTCGAAATTTTCGATGCTCAACAAGAAGAAAACAAGAATAAATTAAATTCACTCAAAAAAGAGGTCATTCAACACTTAGAAACGCTATTTCAAGAGGAGTTGAATAAAAGCATAACTAGTATCTCGGACTTTTTCGAAGCTGCTGTGAAAGATATATCAGATCTTAATCAGAAAGCCATCAATAATGAAGAAAACTTAAATAAAAATCAAGAATCCATGCGGGACCTAGCAGAAAAAATTTCTTCTTTAGAAAATACTGCAATTGTGGAAGTAAAAAATCTTCAAGAAAGGCTTAATAAATCGTTTTTCGAGAAAGTACATAATTTTACAACCGATTTATCATCTTTAAAGGAACAAGTTAATGATTACTCCTCCAAGTTTGAAGAATTGACCTCAAACCTAAAAGATTCTAAAGATATGATCAACAAAAAGATTAAATCAATAGAATCTGAAAAAAAAGAATTATTAAATGAAATGAAAAAATTGAAAAACAAGAGGGACTAAGAAAATGGCAAATTCACCAGAATCTAATAAAACTGATACTAAAGATAAAAACAAAGTCATAATCTCAAAAGAGGCCTTTCGTAACATGCTCACTCACGTATTAAAACATGGAAATAAAAATTTGGATAATGACTCAGAGGTAATGGGGGTATGCTTAGGTAAAGTCGATCCTAATGGAAAAAATACCCGTTTAATTAATGCCATCCCTTTAATACACGGACAAAAAGTCTCAAGTGGTTTCTCTCCGACAATACTTGATAATTTTAAGATGATAGAAAAGAATTACATGAATCAAAGTCTTAAAATTGTAGGTCTGTATGTTTCCAATCTCGATTGGGGCCTTTTTTTAACCGACACTTACAAAAGGAATCTTAGATATATTCAAAATGAGGAAAATCCCAATGGTTTTATAATTGTTTTTGATTATACTGAGATGGATAAGGATGAAAATTTAGGTTTTGAGATATATCGGTTAGATAATTTTGCTGATGAGCGGTCTGAAGATTATCATGAAGTCGAATATGAATTAGAAATCCCCAATACATTAGATTTCTTTAAATGGGTTAAAAGATTTGTTGAGGATTCTCAAAGAAAGTCCCCAACTTTAATAAAAGAATATCATCAAATGACAGAGGAAGTCCCTAAAGATCTTCAAGAAATCCCTAAATCTGATCAATTATTACAAGACACAAAACAAGAACAATACTCTTTGGAGTT
>SDNN01000282.1 GCA_004524425.1 Promethearchaeota archaeon | reverse complement strand
GAAAAAAATGGCTTACCGCAGAAGGAACGACCTTGGGAGCTGATAATGGTGTTGGCGTAGCTGCTTCTTTAGCTCTAATGAAAAAGATACATGAGAATGAAATCTCATTTAAAGATATTAACATTGATTTATTATTTACTGTAGCAGAAGAGGCTGGTTTTTTTGGGGCGTATCAGATAGAGGATAAAATGATAGCTGGTAATTTTTTAATAAATCTTGATGGAGAGAGATTTAATTCAATAACGATTGGAAGTGCGGGGGTTCAATTAACTAATATTGAGGTAATAGACAATAAAAATGCAGAGAATGAACATGAGAAAGAGATCCAGGCGGTAAAAATTAAACTTTCAGGCTTGTTGGGGGGTCATTCAGGGACAGAAATACATTTAGGGCGCGGTAATGCCATAAAAATTCTAGTAAATGTTCTATGGAAATTAAATAAAAGATTTTTAGTTTATTTATGTTCTATAGAAGGAGGAAAAAATCTGAATGCCATTCCAAGAGAAAGTTCTGCCATGCTTCATGTTAAAAAGACAGATCTACCGAAAATAAGAGAACATGTTAAAATTCTAAATAAGACTATTAATAATGAATATGCGGGTATAGAAGATGGAATAAACATTTCAATTGAAAAAGTAAATGATACTAAGAATCAATCATTTTCGCAGGAGATCCAACAAAAGATTTTAAATGTTTTATATTTAATTCCAAATGGCGTGATAAAAATGCATCCAGAAATAAAGGATTTAGTTTTCACTTCAACTAATTTGAGTTCGATTTCTACCAGAAGGAACAGGATAAAAATAGTATCGAGCCAAAGAAGTTTTGATGAATCTTCATTAATGGAGATTTCTGAAAAATTAGTTGAATTTTTCAATTTAGCTAAATTAAAGATTAAATACAAATATTTAGGGATTTACGGTATATGGAATCCTAATTTTGATTCATTATTATTGGAATATGCTAAAAAAACCTTTAAAAATTTATTTCATGAAAAGCCTTTCATCAAGATATGGCATGCTGGATTGGAAACGGGAGTTTTTAAGACAAAATTTCCAGATCTAGATTTAATTACTATCGGACCTAACATGAATTCTTGTCATTCTCCTGATGAGAGATTAGATATTGAGAGCGTTGAGAAATTCTGGAATTTCTTGATACATTTATTGCATCAAATTCGATAAATTTGATTCATAACATCTCTTTGATTAAATTTTGAGAAGTATATCTTTATTAAACAGTTTTACTTAAAATTATTTTATATTAGATTAATTAGACAAAAATTTGAATTAAGTTTGACTTAAAATAATATTATTAAATATACCTTAAGGAAATGTAATAATATATATTCCATCATAAAATCAAGTAAGTAAGAAAATGAAGACTAATAAAGATAAAATGGATGAATACTCCATTACAACTTCAACCACTATTGCTTATGGATTTGCTAATTTTGCGGATAATTCCATCCAACAGACGTTCAATTTTTTGTTGTTTACATTCTATTATGCGGTTGTTGGGTTGAACGTGAACTTAATAACCATTGGATTCATTATCTGGTCTGTATGGAATTCCATAAATGACCCCATACTCGGTTCAATATCGGATCGCACGACAACGAGATGGGGTCGGAGAAAACCATATATTATCGCGAGCATCGTGCCAACTTGTGTTATAATGATTTTACTGTGGACGCCACCAAGAGGAAGCTCACAATTTACAATCTTTCTCTATTTCTTGATCATCATCATTTTATATGATACATTCTACACGATGTTCAATTTAAATCAAATGTCATTATTTCCGGAAATGTATACCTCATTAGAAGAGAGGAGCAAGGCAAATACCATTCTACAAGCTACAACTGTTTTTGCCCTTATGATCGCTTTCATATCTCCTAGCATATTCATACCTCAATTTGATAATCCTCGTTATTTTACTGAATATGCTTACGCAGGTCTTTTCATAGCAGTTATCGTGGCAATCTCTATCATCATTTTTATTAAATATGGTCTTAAAGAAAGAATTGAGTTTTCAAAAGATCCAGAAAGCGCTCCACCATTCTTTAAGTCATTAAAATATTCTTTCAAGAATAAAGCATTTGTCACCTATATTATTGCTAACTTCGGGATGTGGTATTCATTTGGGTTATTAACCGCAATGACTCCACTTTACGGAAGCTTTGTATTGGGAATCAAGGATTCACGATTACTTTCATTACTATTAGGACTTACTTTCGTTTCAGCAACACTTTGCATGCCAATATGGCAAAAAATTTCAGTAAAGATTGGTGTAAAAAAAGGCATAATGCTTGCTTTAGGCAGTTTGCTGTTTACCGCATTTCCCTTCATGATTATAAGCAATTTTATTGCGGGAGTTATTGTGTATGCCATAGCAGGATTTACTTTATCTGGGATGCTCTTTTTTCGACGGGTCACCTTAGCAGCGGTGATAGACGATGATGAATTGATAACAGGGGTTCGTCGTGAAGGTGGTTTTTATGGAGTAGATGCTTTAGTTACGAAGTTCTCGACAATTTTTATATTCCTCACTATTGGCATGGTCTTTAATAGCGTTGGGTGGGCTATTTTCGATCCCAAAGGTACGACTGAAGAGACCATATTTGGTTTACGAAGTCTCATGTACATTTTTCCAGCAATAGCATCAGCTTTAGGAGTGCTTGCCATGTGTTTTTTTCCGATTACGAAAGATCGATATCATGAATTAACTGAAAAGACTACAGAACTACACGAGGAAAAGAAAAGAAGAATTATTAGTTCTGAATAATTTATTTATTTAATTATAATAATAAAATTGGGCATAAAATGGGAATTGATAATTTTGGGAAGATTTTAGAGATTGACCTCAATAATAGATCTTTTAATGAACGGTCCATTGCTAAAGAGAAAGTGAAAAAATTTTTAGGCGGTACTGGATTTGCCATTGATTATTTAATGGAGCAGAAAGCATATGAATATGACCCTTTGGATGAAAAGAATCCTTTTGTGTTAATGACTGGATTATTAACAGGAACCACATTTCCATGTTCAGGATTTTATACCGTGTCGGCAAGATCACCGTATACAAATATTTACGGTGAAGGCGCTTCGGGAGGATTCTTTGGAGCAGAATTAAGAAAAATATT
>SDNN01000281.1 GCA_004524425.1 Promethearchaeota archaeon | reverse complement strand
AAGATTTCCTTTAACATCATTCATTTCATCTTTCTTTTTTGGTAATTTTACAAATAAATTTTGAGAGTGCAGAATCCTTCCAAATCTTATTTTTTCTGGATTTCTCGTGTAAATAAATAGAAAGACAAAAATAACGGCGATAATGGATGAGATAACTATAGTAAAGATTAAGGACAAATCAATGTATAATAATAAAAGAAACGAAAATGTTAAAATTAACGCCACTTTTGGATAAATTCTTGAATAAAATGTACTAAAATTAAATTCCTGTGTTGAAGGACTGAGATTTAAAGCCTTTATTTTTTTTAATGCAAGCCTAAATGCTTTTGCCTCATCTTCAGTGCCAGATAATCTGGGAAAAGAAAAATCTATCAGATTTGCTTTTATATGGTCTTGCTCGATCATTTACATCAAATAATTCAATAATCAAGTCTATTTTGTTAAAAAAATAGCTCGTTATCGAAGTTAAAAATCAATTTATTAAAAATTAAATCATTTGTTTTTATATGCAATCGATTTATTATTTTTCGGGTACGGGGAATTCACTGTATATCGCAAAAAAATTAGCAGAAAATTTGGATGATTGTGAATTAATCCCTGTAGCAAAAGCATGGAAGGAAGATGATCTTACATCGAAATCAGAAAAAATTGGTTTAGTTTTTCCCTTATATTACTATGGACTTCCGGCAATAGTATACGATTTCTTGGATAAATTTGATTTAAATTCAACCGAATACATTTATGCCATAGTCACGAGCGGGGCAGGAGGTTCGGGAGCAGCTTTAAGTCAAGTTAAAAAGTTACTAAAAAAGCAATCCAAAACATTAAATGCAGGTTTTTCCATTAAAATGCCCGCAAATTATATTCCACTTTACGATGTTCCATCTGAAGAAAAACGGCTTAATACGTTCGAAAAATCAGAAGAAAAACTTGATAAATGCTTGGAAATCATAAAAGCAGAAGAAAATAAAATTAAAAGGGAACCTGCCAAATTAATTGGCAAGGTGGCTAATCTCTATTTTCGAAAAAAGGTCAATCGAAAAGATAAAAAGCTTTTTGCAGATGAAAAGTGTAATTCATGTGAAATTTGTGAAAAAATATGCCCCGTGAATAACATCAATATGGTTGACGGCAAACCTCAATGGCAACATCATTGTCAATTATGCCTCGCGTGCTTGCATTTCTGCCCGCAAGAAGCCATACAATATGGAAAAAGAACATCAAAAAGAAGGCGTTATCATCACCCTCAAATAAAGATAAATGAGATCATTAACCAAAAATGAAATTAGAAAAGCACTTATTTAATTTCAAAATAAGCTCCGATCTTCGCAGAACTTACTACCTTGCTATAAAGAGCTAAATAACCTTGTTTTATATTTGGCTCTGGTGTTTTCCAGTCTCTCATTCTTTTATTTATTTCTTCATCAGAAATTAATAAATTTAATTTCCGATTTTCAATATCTATTTCAATAATGTCTCCATTTTTCACAATGCTAATTGGACCGCCTTCGATTGCTTCAGGACACACATGACCTATACAGGGTCCTCTGGTGGCCCCTGAAAAACGACCATCCGTGATCATTGCTACCGAATCTCCTAATCCCATCCCCACTAACATCGCTGCCGGAATGGATAATTCTCTCATCCCTGGTGAACCTTTAGGCCCTTCATATCTTATTACTAAAATGTCTCCTTCTTTTACTTTTTTTGCCATTAATGCATCTCTTACATCCTCTTCACGGTCGAAAACTCGAGCTGGTCCTTTATGATATCGCATTTTACTACTAACAGCACTTTGCTTGATTATCGCACCTTCTGGTGCTAAATTTCCTTTTAAAACCGCGATCCCTCCCTCTATTGAAATAGGATCGTTTATGTCTCGAATGATTTGATATTCATTAATCTCAATTAGTTTTAAATAGTCCTTCAGAGTGATTCCTAATACCGTTTGGCAAGACAAATCTAAAAGACCTGATAATTTCTTCATCAAAACTTTAACTCCCCCTGCTTCGTGAAATTCAGTAAGGTTGTATTCAGATGCAGGTTTGAATTTTGCTAATAATGGAACGGATTTACTTAACTTTTCAAAATCAAAATGATTTAAATTTCCCCCAATTTCGTGTGATAATGCACACATGTGAAGAATCATGTTTGTGGAACCTCCAAATGATAACGCTACCTTAATAGCATTTTCGATTGATGCGTGAGTAATTAGATCTAGTGCTTTTAGATCATCTTTCACCAATTCCATGATCTTTTTTCCAGTTTCTAAACATAATGCTTCCCTTTCTAAACTAGTAGCACCCATCGTTGCAGATCCAGGTAATGATAATCCCATGGCTTCTACAATACACGCCATTGTATTTGCAGTTCCCATCATATTGCAAGCTCCAGGAGTATGACAAGTTTGTGATTCAATTAAATGGAATTCCTCTTTATTAATTTTTCCTGCTTTATATTCTCCAATTGCCTCTTTTATGTCACTCGTTACAAAAGTTCTTCCCTTGAGCGGACCTTCTTTAAAGATGTTTGGTTCCATGATCCCTCCTGTTAACAAAATTGTTGGAATATTGCATTGTGCAGCAGCTAAAAGCATGCCAGGGATAATCTTATCACAAGAACACAGCATTACCATGCCATCAAAATTGTATGCTTTAATTGTACATTCAATGGAGGCAGCGATGATTTCTCTTGAAGGTAGTATATACTTTGAAAAGTTTCCGCTATTTGCAATTCCATCACAAGAACCGATAGTATTGAATTCCATGGGCGTTCCACCAGCTTCTCGAACTCCTTTTTTAACTAATTCAGACAATTTCCGTAAATGGATGTGACCGGGATTAATTTCATTCCAAGAATTAACTATTGCGATTCTTGGTTTTTTTAAATCCTCATATGAATAACCACACCCTAAATATAAAGCTCTTTCATAGGCTCTTAGTGGATCTAATTCATTCTCTTCCGTTGTCATCTTATTATTCTCACCAAAAAAATACTCTTTATTTTGTAACTAATTTTTATTGAAATAAAGATTACTTTTAAAATTTAAAAGAACATGAGAAAAAGCCTATAAATATTAATTATTTAAGATCGTCTGCCATTGGGTTTCTATCCATGCAAGGAACATTAAATTGACAGAATGCGCAACCGGTAGGTGGAGCTTCTTCTTT